>CAISKG010000555.1 GCA_903885855.1 uncultured Planctomycetaceae bacterium | reverse complement strand
GGCCGCCGACGCGGCGCTGGCCGACGCGCTCGAGCACGTCGCCGCGGCACCCGCCGGCCGCCCCGCCGCCGACCTCCCCGCCATCCTCGGCGACTCCCCCGCCATCCGCCGGGTGCTCGACCTCGTGGCCCGCGTCGCCGACGCCGGCGTGACGGTGCTCCTCACCGGCGAGAGCGGCACCGGCAAGTCGCTCCTGGCCCGCGAGCTCCACCGCCGCAGCGCCCGCCGCGCCGGGCGCTTCGTCGAGGTGGCCTGCGGCAGCCTCCCCGAGACGCTCCTGGAGAGCGAGCTCTTCGGCCACGTGGCCGGGGCCTACACCGGCGCCACCGGGGCGCGCGAGGGGCGCTTCGCCCAGGCCGACGGCGGCACGATCTTCCTCGACGAGATCGCCACCGCCACGCCGGGGCTGCAGGTGAAGCTGCTGCGCGTGCTGCAGGAGCGGGAGTTCGAGCCGGTCGGCGGCGGCGCGACGCGCCGCGTCGACGCGCGCGTGGTGCTGGCCACCCACGAGGATCTCGGCGGCCTCGTCGCCGCCGGCCGATTCCGCGCCGATCTCTTCTGGCGCGTGAACGTGGTGACGATCGAGATGCCGCCGCTGCGCCAGCGCCGCGGCGACATTCCCCTCCTGGCCGGCCACTTCCTCGCCCGGGCCGCCTGCCGGGCCGGCCGCCCCGTCACCGGCTTCTCCCCGGCCGCGCTCGAGGCCCTCCGCGACCACGACTGGCCCGGCAACGTGCGCGAGCTCGAGCATGCCGTGGAGCGCGCGGTGTTCCTCGGCAGCGGCCCGATCATCGAGCCGGACGACCTCCCCCCGGGCCCGCGCGGCCGCGCCGAGGAGCGCCGGACCGACGGCGACACCCTCCGCATGCGGCTCTCCACGCCGGAGCGGCAGCTGATCGTCGAGGCGCTCGAGCGCCACGGCGGACGCCGCGACGCCGCGGCCCGGGCCCTGGGCATCAACCGCACCACGCTCTACAAGAAGGCCAAGCGCCTGGGCCTCGACCTCTCGGTCGTCCCCGGCGGCCGCGGCTGACGCAGCGGTGGCCGCGGCGTCAGCCGAAGATCTCGAGGACCGGGCTGCCGCCGTCGACGAGCCGGATCGGCCGCCCCGCCGGAGCCATCGACTCCACCGCGGGATCGATCCCGGTGGCGTGGCAGAAGGTGGAGAACAGGTCGGGCACCGTGACGGGGCGCTCGGTGACGTCGACGCCGCGCGAGTCGACGCGCCCCACGAGGCTCCCGCCGTGCACACCGCCGCCGGCGAGGACGGCGTTGAAGCTGCGGGGGAAGTGGTCGCGGCCGCCGCGGGGATTGATCTGCGGCGTGCGCCCGAATTCCCCCATCCACACCACGAGCGTGTCGTCGAGCAGGCCGCGGTCGGAGAGGTCGCGCACCAGCGCCGCGAAGGGCCGGTCGACGCGCCCGGCGAGCGCGGCGGTGCGCTCCGCGTTGTCCTGGTGGGTGTCCCAGCCGTCGCAGACCACCTCGACGAACGTCACGCCATGCTCCACCAGCCGCCGGGCGAGGAGGCAGCCGGCGGCGAAATCCCCCGCGCCGTAGAGGTCCCGGGCCGCCCCGCTCTCGCGGTCGAGGTCGAAGGCCTCCATCGCCGGGCTGTGGATGAGGCGGCTGGCGCGCTCGAGGAGGTCGCGGTGGTCGCCCGCCTCCTGCGGGAGCCGCGCGGCGAAGCCGGTGCCGAGGCGGTCGGCGAGATCGAGACGGCGGCGGTGGCGCTCGGCGTCGGTCCGCGGGGCGGTGTTGGCGGGGGGCTCGTCGGGATCGCCGATCTCGAACGGCTCCCAGCGGGCCCCGAAGAACCCGGCCCCCGAGTCGGATCGCCCCCGCGCGCCGATCCGGACCACCGGGGGCAGGTCGCCGTCGGCGGCGCCGGTCTCCGCCGCGAGCCGGCTGGCGACGATCGATCCGAGGGTCGGGTGACGGATCCCCGGGATCGGCAGATAGCCGGTGTGGAGCAGGTAGGTGGCGCGGGGGTGGCTCCCTTCCTTGCTCGTCATCGAGCGGATCACCGCCAGGCGGTCGGCCACGGAGGCCGTCTCGGGCCAGTGCTCCGCGAACGCCGTCCCGGGCACCGCCGTGGCGATGGACTTCGTCCCGCCGCCGGCAACGCCGGGCAGCGGGCTGAAGGTCTCGAACTGCGACGGGCCCCCCTGCATCCAGAGGAGGATGCAGGCCTTGTGGCGGCGGCGCAGCTCGTCGGCGTGCAGCGCCGCCACGGTGCCCCATCCGGGGCCGGGCAGCCAGGGGAGCATGCCCCCCGCGGCGGCGGCGCAGGTGCCTCCGAGGAGGCGTCGACGACTCGGCTGGAAGGCGGGCATGGCGACCTCAAAGGCTAGCGGCGATGGACGAATTCGGCCGAGTTGACCAGCGCCCAGAAGACATCCTCGAATCCGGCGACGCGATCGCCGCCGCGCACGTGGTCGAGGCAGGTGCGCAGCTCGTCGTCGTCGGGCTCGCGCGCGAGTGTCCGCAGGTAGAGGGCCCGCGTCACGGCCGCGTCGTCGGGCTCGGTGCGCAGCAGCCTCGCCAGCACGGTGCCGGGCCGGTCGCCGGCGATCGCCGCGTTGACCTGGGGGCCGTTCATGAGCACCAGCGCCTGCGGGATCGACCCCACCACCTCCTCGCGCGGGAGGCTGGGATCGAAGCCGAAGACGCGGGCGAAGGCCTCACGCGGGCCGCCGAACCGGCCCGCCTGCCTGGCGTCGGCGGCGGGGCCGGAGCGCCGCGTGGCGCGGGCCTCGTCGATCCCCAGCGTGTCGAGGAGCTGGGTGAAGAGCTGGTCGGAGCGCAGGCGCTGCGGGCAATTGGCGGCGAAGTCGACCCGATCGGGGCTGGCCCGCGACCGGCTTTCCCGGGCGTACTCCTCGGAGGTGCAGATCTCCCGGAACAGCCAGCGCAGGTCGGTGTCGTGGGCCACGAAGCCGGCGGCCAGGGCGTCGAGCCGGTCGCCGTGGCGGACCTCGCGGTCGGGGCCGATGTCGTCGATCCGATCGTAGAAGCCCTCGCCGACGAGCTCCGTCCAGAGGCGGTTGACGATCGCCCTGGCGAACCAGGGGTTGTCCGGGGAGGTGATCCACTCGGCCGCGGCATGGCGCCGCTCGAGGTCGGGCGTGCCGGTGGGGAGCGACCGGCCGGTGAGGAAGAATCGCGGTGCCATCACCGTGCCGGGCTTGGAGGGATCGTCGCGGTCGGGCATCTCGTGCTCGAGGTCGCCGCGGCGCGGGTTGTCGGGGGCCTTGCGGGCCCGCAAAGCCCGCGGTGCCGCGTCGAAGCTCGCCACCTCGAACCGGTCGGGCCCCTGCCCGCCGGTGGGGCGGATCACGATCCGGGGGAAGAAGGCGGCGAACTCGTGGAACTGCTCGCGCTTCCAGCGGTCGGTGAAGTGGTCGTGGCACTGGGCGCACTGCAGCTGGATGCCCAGGAAGATCCGCGACACCTCGGCGGCGATGTCGGAGGTCTCCCCCATCTGCGCCATGATGATCGCCGTCTCGCCGTGCTCGGCGGGCTGGCCGGTGGCCGTGATCAGGTCGCGGGCGATGGCGCTCCACGAGGCGTCGGCCGCGAGCCTCGCCCCCAGGAACCGCGCCAGGGGCTCGGCCATGAACGCCGAGCGCGGGTCGGTGCGGCGGTAGAGGATCACGTCGCGGAAGGAGCGCGCCTGGTGGGTGGCCCAGTCGGGATCGGCCAGGAGCCGCTCGACCGCCAGGGCACGCTTGCCGGGGGAGGGATCGGCGACGAACGCCACCACCTCGTCGGGCCGCGGCGCGCGCCCCACGAGGTCGAGCGTGAGGCGGCGGAGGAAGACCGCGTCGTCGGCGGGGGCCGCGGGCGGCGCCGCCCCGGCGGCAGCGGCGAACAGGGCCACCGACGCGGCCACCAGCGCGGGCCAGGGGGGCAGGCGCCGCGTCACGGCGGGGAGCGGGGGGGAGGGCATGGCCGGCTCCTGCAGGGGGGGATGGGGATTCAACGGCGGCGGACGGCGGAAGTCGCGATTCGGTCCGGCCGCCCTGCCGATCAGCCCAGCGACGGGACGCGGCCGGTCGCCAGGGCCCAGGCCAGCAGCGCCGCCAGCGCCAGCCGGTAGACGATGAAGGGCCAGAGCGTCCGCGAGCCGAGCATCGACAACAGCCAGCGGATCGCGGCGTACCCCACCACCGCGGCGGCCGTCGTTCCGGCCAGGGCCGCCGCGATACCGTCGGCGGAGCCGAGGATCCCGGCCCGTTCCTCCCAGGCCTCAAGCAGGCCCGCGGCCGCCACCGCGGGCAGCGAGAGAAGAAAGGAGAAGCGGGCGGCGGTGCGCCGGTCGAGGCCGCCGAGCATCCCGGAGGCGATGGTGACGCCGCTGCGCGACATGCCGGGCACGAGCGCCAGGACCTGCGCGAAGCCCATCCCCAGGCCGTCGCGGAGGCCGATCCCCTCCAGGCCGTCGCGCGGCGCGGCACCGCGGGCGGCGCGGCGGGTGGCGACCCACTCCGCGGCCGCCATGAGGAGCGTGGCGGCCACGAGCGCCCCGATCACCACCTCCATCCGGCGCGCGTCCCCCTTCACCAGATCGCGCAGCGCAAACCCCACCACCACGATCGGCAGCGTGCCCAGCACGATGAGCAGCGCCACGCGCGACTCCACGCTCTGCCAGGGGCGGCCGCCGACGACCCCCGCCACGAATCCGCGCGCGAGCGCCACGACGTCGGGCCACATGGCGGCGATGACCGCCAGCAGCGTGCCGCACTGGATGACCGCCGAGTAGGCCGCCCCCGGATCCTCCCAGCCCAAGAGCGGCGGAATGACGCGGAGATGGGCGGTGCTCGAGACCGGGAGGAACTCGGTCAGCCCCTGGATGACACCGAGCGTGATCGCCTCGAGCAACGTCATGGGCGGGACCAGGGGGGTGGGGCCGGCCCCCGGTGGCGGCCGGGGGCCCTCGGCGACCGCGGGACCGGCCGGGCGGAGCGTCCCGGGGGGCAGGAGCGGCCCCACTTCAAAATACCGCGATCGCTGCCCATACTATTCGGTTTTCCCGGTCGCCGCCCCGCAGGGCGCGCGGCCGGATCGATTCCGTCCGTCGCGGTGGCCGGGGCATGGCGCTCCCCACCGGTGGCGGAACGCCCGTCGGTGGGGCCGTCGCAGGGCGGCCGCCGGGGGCCAGGCATCGCCACCGCATCGTTCCAGGGCCACCAGGAGAACCGTCAGGCATGTTCCGCAATCTCAGCACCGTCGGCCTCCCCCTCTCCGGTCGCCCCAGCGAATTGATCGAGCTGGCGCTGTCCTTCGGCTTCGACGCCATGGACATCGACATCATCGACTTCCAGCAGCAGGCCGAGGCCTTCGGCGTCGAGCATGCCCGGCGGCTGATGGTCAGTGCGCGGCTGAAGTGCGGCGTGTTCCATCTGCCCATCTCGCTGATCGGCGACGAGGCCGCCTTCAAGGCCGACCTCGCCGCCCTCGAGCCGCGGCTGGAGTTCGCCAAGGCGACGGAGGCGACGCGGGCCGTGGTCACCGTGGCCCCCGCCTCGGACGAGCACGACTTCAAGGACTTCTTCGAGCTCTACCGGAAGCGACTCGACGCCGTCGGCGCGGCGGTGGAGAAGCACGGCATCGTGCTCGGCCTGGCGCTGGCGCCGGAGGTCGAGGCCCGGGCCGGCAAGGCCCATCCCTTCATCCACACCTACGAGGGTCTGATCGGGCTGGTGAGCGCGTCGCATCCGTCGACCGGCGTGGTGATCGACTCCTGGGCCCTGCACCTCGGCGGCGAGCCGCTGTCGGTGATCGGCGAGGTGCCCAAGGGCCGGATCGTCGAGGTCCGCCTCTCCGACGCGCCGCGCGACGTGGCGCCGGCCGAGTTGGGCCACGGGCAGCGTCTCATGCCCGGCGAGACGCGCGTCATCGCGGCGCCGCAGATCCTCGCCGCGGCCAGGGATGCCGGTTTCGAGGGGCCCGTGACGCCGTGGGCCGACCGCTCCACCCTCACCGGCCGCGGCCGCGAGAAGATCGTCCGCCTCGCCGGCGATCGCGTGGACGGGATCTGGAAGGAGGCCGGCCTCCCGATCGTGCCGCGGTGGTTCGCCCCCACCGCCCGTGAGAATGCTCCGCGCTTCGGCGAGGATCCGGCGCTCGCCGCGGCCGGCGAAGGGCGCGGCCCGGCGCCGGCCTGACCGGCGTCTCAGGCCGGTCCGCGGATCCAGTCGACCTTGGGCGAGCCCGCCTCCGAGACCGCCGAGCCCCGGCAGAAGTCCGACACGTAGCGGAGGGACTTCCCCGGGCGGTCGGGGTCGCGGAAGGAATCCCCCTTCTGCAGGATCGGGAGCTGGTCGGGCATGGAGCCGAAGGCCCGGGTGCCGGCGGCCTGGCAGGGAAACCAGGATCCGCGCCCCTCGTCGTCGACGAGGTGGAACTCCGGGTAGCAGTGCCCCTCCACCCAGACCGTGCGCGCGGGGATCCCGTGGTAGCGCGCGCAGGCGATGAACAGGCAGGTGAGTTCCTCGCAGTCGCCCCAGCCATCGGCGAGGGCCCGGGCCGCCCCCTTGAGCGGGCCGTCACGGTATTCGATCTTCGCGCGCACGCCGTCGTAGATCGCCTCGACCTTCTCCCAGCCCTCGAGCCCTTCGCCGAGCGACTTGGCGAACCGCACCACCTTCGGGTGCCGGGTCTCGATCGAGGGGCTCGGGCCGAGGAAGGGCTTGAGGTCCTTGGAGGGCTTGGGCGGAATCGAGAGCCGGCTGGTGTCCTCCGGGGCGATCAGGGCCGCCCGCTCCACGTCGAGGGTCACCACGGCCCTGGCCTCCTGGCCGACGGGGAGCGCCGGGATGTCGACGAGGAGTTGCCTGACCCCCCCGCCGGGAAGGGTGCGGTAGCGCAGATTCCGGATGTCGGGGGTGGTTTCCTCGTCGATCACCTCCACCCGCTGCTCGGGCCATTCCGCCGGCAACGGGAGGGAGGCGTAGACGTCGCGGCAGGGGCCGCCCAGGGCCGACACCGTCAGCCCCACCCGGTAGGAGAGGCGGCGGAAGTCGCCGAGCGAGGGCCCGGTGGGGGCCGGAGGGGCGTCGACGTCGTCGGCCGCGCGGCCGGGCCGCGGCGTCAGGGCCAGCGGCAGGCCGAGCGCCATGCCGGCGCGGAGCCAGGATCGACGCGTGACGGAACGCGACGGGGTCATGGATGTGCCATCGGACGGCGCGCCGGTCCGGCTGTGCCGGACAGGACGGGGAAGCGGTGGGGAAGGCGGGGCGAACGGGGCAAAACGCCGAATTGTTCGGGCCTGCCGGGACTGCTACACTCCCCTGTTTCCCATCGTGGCCCGCATCAACCCCTTCCTCCAACCCGTTTTTCCGAAACCCCCACACGCATGGTCAACCGCAACCTCATCCGCGAACTGGAAACCGGCGACGAACTCGATCGGGAGATCGAGCAGGCGATGGGAGGCTCCGACTCCGGCGAATACGCCGTCGGCACCTCGACCCTGTCGGTCAATTCCGTGCTCATGGGGAAGATCCTCCGCGTGGACGACGAATTCGTCCTCGTCGACGTGGGATACAAGTCGGAAGGCCACATCCCGCGCAACGAGTGGGACGATTCGGAGCCGCCGCCGCAGGTGGGCGACACCGTCAAGGTGCTCCTCGAGGAGTTCGAGGACGGCCTCCTCGAGGAACAGCGCGGCCTGATCACGCTCTCCAAGCGCAAGGCCCGCCGCATCGAGGATTGGCTGCGGGTGATGGAGAGCGTCAAGGAGAACGACGTCGTCACCGGCTACGTCACGCGGAAGATCAAGGGCGGCCTGCTCGTCGACATCTCGGGCGTGAACGTCTTCCTCCCGGCCAGCCAGGTCGACATCCGCCGCCCGGCCGACATCGGCGACTACTGCGGCCGCTGCATCCAGTGCCTCGTGCTCAAGATCGACGAGCAGCGCCGCAACATCGTCGTTTCCCGCCGCGCCCTCATCGAGCAGGAGCGCTCCGAGCGCAAGAAGCAGCTCATGGAGACGCTCGAGGTCGGCCAGGTGCGCCGCGGCATCGTGAAGAACATCGCCGACTTCGGCGCGTTCGTCGATCTCGGCGGCATCGACGGCCTCCTCCACATCACCGACATGAGCTGGGGGCGCATCGGCCACCCCAGCGAGATGGTGGCGATCGACCAGGAGATCGAGGTCCAGGTGCTGCACATCGACCGGGAGCGCGAGAAGATCGCCCTCGGCATGAAGCAGCGCACCGCCAGCCCGTGGGCCAAGGTGGCGGAGAAGTACCCCGTGGGCACCGTCTGCAAGGGGACGGTCGTCAACGTGATGAGCTACGGCGCCTTCGTGAAGCTCGAGGACGGCGTCGAGGGGCTCGTCCACATCAGCGAGATGAGCTGGACGAAGCGCGTCAGCCATCCCTCCGAGCTCGTCAAGCCGGGCGACGAGGTGGAGGTGGTGGTGCTCGCCATCAACAAGGAGAAGCAGGAGATCTCGCTGGGCATGAAGCAGACCCAGCAGAATCCCTGGGAGAAGGTGGCCGGCGACTATCCGCCCGGCGCGGTCGTCAAGGGCGTGGTTCGGAACCTCACCAACTACGGCGCCT
>CAISKG010000554.1 GCA_903885855.1 uncultured Planctomycetaceae bacterium | reverse complement strand
GGCGTGGGCCAGAACGCGCTCCAGCGGCACCTCCTCCGCGGCGCCGCCGTCGCGCGCGAGGCGCACGATCCGCAGGTGGCCCCCGGCGCGGAGGGCCGCCTCGACGAGGAAGTAGGCCAGTTCCCAGGTGCGCCGCGCCTTCGTGTCGAGAAGGAACATCGAGGGGGAATGGTCGAGGAGCAGATCGATGCGCGGCGACACCTCCTCGCGCCACGTTTTCAGCGTGTATTCCCCGCTGCGGGCCGAGGCCTGCCAGTTGATGTGGCGCGGGTCGTCGCCGGGCACGTAGCGCCGGTGGTCCTCGAACTCGAGCGAGCTTCCCGTGCCCCGGCCGCCGACGCCGCCCGCCGGGCCGGTGAACCGCGCCCGGCGCAGCGGCAGTCGCAGGGCCGCGGCCGCCCCCTTCATCGCCGCGTGGATCGCCGCGTGGTCGGTCACGGCCGTGCGGTCCGCCCGTCGGCCGGCTGCCGGGCCGCCTCGCGCAGCCGGGCCACCAGGGCCCCCATCTCCCGCAGCCAGCGCGGCGTTACGAAGGCCAGCGCGAGGCCTGTGATCAAAAGCGGCAGGGCGACCAGCAGCCCGGGAGAGGAGCCGGTGGAGCCGAAGATCGCCTGGAAGAACGCCGGCAGGGGGAGGAAGGGGATGATCTCGGGTTGGGGGCCGCTCCAGGAACCGGTTCCGTACGCCGCCCACCAGGACCTCCCCAGCACGTAGATCGCCATCGACACCGCGCCGGTGAGGACGAACGCGGTGCCGCGCTTCCTGCCGGGGGAGAACAAGAGCATCAGCGGCAGCGGGAAGAGGACGGACGCCGCGGCCAGAGCGATGATGGGAAGGGTATCGCGGTTGGAGCCGGCGCCGGCGGCGATCACCTCCGCGAACGCTCCCAGGCCCGTCGCCAGGAGGAGGAAGAGCACGCCCGTCGCCCAGCCGGGCGCGAGGAACAGCGCGGCGAGGCGCCCCGCCGGCCCGAAACGCGCGAAGCGGGCGTGGACGCTCGCCACCTTCACCGGATCGGTGGTCAATTCGGCCGCGCCCACGCCGATCGCCAGGGCGAGCGAGAAGAACGTGAGCACGCCGGCGGTCACGGGGCCTGCGAAGCGTGCGGCGGCGAGGGTCACCCCGGCCGCCAGCAGAACGAGCGTGCGGATCCGCCCGGCGTGGTTCTCGGCCGCCGGCGCGATCCCGGCGGCGCCGTACTCCAGGAGCACGGCCGAGAGAATCGCGGTCACGATGGCGATCGCCGTCCAGGCCGCCGGACTCACCAGCCCGCTGACGAACATCACCCCCATCGAATTGATCAGGACGAAGCCGTACGCGAAGAGGGCGATGAGCAGACCGCGCGCCGCGGCGGGCTGCCCCGAGGTGGCGATCGACAGCGCGGTCACCACCGACGCCCCCAGGAGCACCATCACGAACAGCGACAGATCGGCCACGACGTCGAGCCCGCCGAAGAAGTACTGCAGGACGACGTAGGGGAGCACGGCCACCGCCAGCAGCCCGACCTGGGCCATCGTCGAGAGCCATTTGCCCACCACGATCTGGGTCGACGAGAGCCGCGTGAGGCGCAGCAGGTCGAGCGTCTGCCCCTGGCGCTCGCTGACCATCGTGGCCCCCGCGCGCAGCGGGATCGCCAGCACCGCGGCGATCCCGAAGAGCCACCAGAAGGTGCCGTGGAAGAAGCCGCTGTCGGGCGCGGCGAAGGAACGCGAGCGATCCAGGAGCCACAGCAGCATGAGGATGAACATCGCCGCCTGGAGGAGCACGAACGTCCAGGCGAAGACCCCCGACTGCACCCCCTGGCGCAGTTCCTTGACGAGCATCGGGCTCATCCAGGAGGGGAAATCGTCCCCCGCCCAGGCCCGGCGCCCGGGGGGTGAAAGCGGGGCCGCGGCGGCCGCGTCGGGTGGCGTCATGTGGTCGTCCCCTACCCTTGCCGCTTCACCATGTCCACGAACGCCTCCTCGAGGCGCCGCTCCTCGCGGCGGAACTCCGCCACGCGGATCCCCGCCTCGACCAGCCGGGCGAGCTCCCGGGCCAGGCCGTCGGTGTCGGCGGCGGGGCACTCGAGCTTCGCGCCGTCGCGCCGCCGCTCGAGCAGCTTCCAGCCCGGCCGGCTCTCCACCCACTCCTGGAGCGGCGCGGGATCGCCGGCGACGGCGACCACCACCGCCAGGCCGGCGCCGGCGGCGTCGGCCAGGGGCATCCCGCGGCGCAGGTCGTCGGCGTGCCCCTGGAAGACGAGCTTGCCGGCGTCGATGAAGACCATCGAATCGCACATCTCGCCGAGCTCGCTGAGGATGTGGCTCGAGATGAAGAGCGTCTTGCCGCGGGCCGAGAGGAGGCGGACGAGATTCTTGAACTCGAGCCGGGCCTTGGGGTCGAGCCCCGCCGCCGGCTCGTCGAGGATCATCAGCTCGGGGTCGGGAACGAGCATCCGGCCGAAGCACAGGCGCTGCGACATTCCCTTGGAGAGCTTCGACATCTGGCGGTCGGCCAGCGGGGTGAGGTCGGCGAAGTCCATCACCTCCTCGACGCGCGCCCGGCGGGCGACCCGCCCCAGCCCGTAGGCCCGGGCGAAGAAGTCGAGGTATTCGAAGACCGTCATCGTCTGGTAGGTGCCGAGCGTGTCGGGCATCCAGCCGACGAGCCGGCGCACCTCCGAGGGGCTGTCGGTGACGTCGTGGCCGTCGACGACCACCCGGCCGCTGGTGGGATCGTCGAGGGTGGCGATGATCCGCATGGTGGTCGTCTTGCCGGCGCCGTTGGCGCCGATGAAGCCCACCACCCCGCCGCGCGGGATCGTGAACGACAGGTCGCGCACGGCGTGCACCGGGCCGAACACCCGGTTGAGCTGCTCGATCTGCACCAGCGGCGCGGGCTCGCTCATGGCGCCTCCTCCGCGGCCAGCGGCGCGACGAACCAGGCCCGGTCGTCGCTCCAGCGGATCGCGTCGAGCGTGGCGATGGCGACGCCGGCCGGTTCGGCCGCCTGCGCCCAGGCGATGCCGGGGGCGCCGCAGAGCCGCTCCACGGCCATGCGGATGCGGGGGCCGGCGGAGATCAGCAGGTCGCGGCGGAGCGCGTCGACGTCGGCCTGGGTGGCGCGCGCCAGGGGGCGGCGCTCCCCGGGCCCGAGGGCGTCGCAGCGCCACGGCCGGCCGTCGGCATCCACGACCAGCACCCGCGCGAGCGGTGCGTCGATGCTGGAGACGATCTCGGGGGCCTCCGGCGGGCCGGAGACCACGAGGCGCCCGCGGCTGCTGCGCACCGCCTGGAGCGTGAAGCCCTGATCGGAGCGGCTGCGGAACCAATCCCCGCTGCGGCGCGCTCCCTCCGACTCCCGGTATTCGGCGCCGCGCCCCGACATCACCCCCGGGGCCGGCACCGAGGCCGCCGCGGTGCGCTCGGGATGCATCCAGGAGATCTCGCGGATGGGGAACGACCTGCCCAGGAGCACGCCGGTCCGCGACAGCTGCTGCTGGAGCACGTGCGCGGCGTTGGTCTCCGGGTCGAGCAGCGCCAGGGTGAAGCGGCGCCCGTCGCCCCCCACGCCGTCGCGGAGCAGCATCAGAACGAGGAGCACGGCGGTGGCCACCAGCGCGATCGCCGGCGTCGTCCAGAAGATCCGCGCCGGCCGCCCTTTGCCGGCGAGCACCATGACGTTCACGGGGCCGGCCAGCAGGGCGAAGATCGCGAGGAAGGCGAGGATCGGCGTGAACGGCAGTTCCCGCGGGGCGAAGCCGTACGATGCCAGTCCGTTGCCCCGGTGCTCGAGCGGCGGCGTGGCGTCGGCCGCGGGGCCGCCCTTGCCGTGGAGCGCGCCCCACGTCTCCTCGCCGGGGGCCACCACCATCACCTCCCCGGCCCCCACGCGCCGCCGGCCGTCGGAGCCGCCCCGGGGCAGGCCGAGGCGGTCGATGCGCCCGGCGTCGTCGTCGGCGGCCACGACGCGCAGCACGCCGCCGAGACCGACCCAGGCCAGGATCGCACGGCGCGTGCCCGAGGGCATCGTCGTCCAGTCGTCGTCGGCGATCACCATCTCGTGCAGCATCGTGAAGCCGCGCCAGTCGTCGGGGGCCGCGGCGAGGTCGATCTCCCCCTCCCCGATCCCGCCTTCCGGCGGTGGCCAGGCCCCGTCGGCGGGCGGCCCCAGGAGGCGGAGGGCCGCCGACGAGTACGCCCGCGGGGCGGTCGCCTGTGCCACCGGGGGCGCGGTCGGTACGATGCCGCCGCCGAATCCCGTCGTCATGCCCCGCCGCGCCATGACCGTGACGTCGACCCGCTGGCCCGCCCCCTCGGCATTGACCATGACGGATGGGAGGATTTGCGCGGCGCCCCACTGATCCGAGGACAGCGCGTCGAGGAACACCGTCCGGCTGGTCGTCTCGCCGGCAGGAGCGCGAAGCGTGGTGCGGGGCGACACCATGCCCTCCCCCATCGACCAGCGCGCGTCCGCCCCGATGCCGACGACCACGTCGCGTGCACTGCCGTTGACGACCCGCACCTGCAGCGGGATCAGCCCGTCGACCACCGCCGGGCAGGCCTCCGACAGCCCCAGCCAGCCGATCACCTCGATCGACACGCGGTCGTCGGGATTGGAGTAGATCGTGAGCGCCTGCGTGGCCGGGGCGGCGCCTGCCGGCGCGGCGGCCACGGCGATCGCCGCGGCGGCCAGCCAGGGCCAGGCGTGATGCCCGCGGCGCGAGGGGAGGGTGGAGGGCGGCACGCGTGTCAGACCTTGGCCGCGGAGAGGGAGGACGGAAGCGCCTTGTCGTGGGCCGGGACCTCGTCGAGGAGCCGGGCCACGAAGCGGTCGGGGGAGAGCCCCTCGAGCCGGGCGCCGTAGTCGAGCACGATCCGGTGACGGAGCACCGGGAGGGCGATGTCGCGCACGTCCTCGTAGCTGGCGTTGATGCGGCCGTGCTCGAGCCCGCGCGCCCGGGCGGCGGCCGAGAGCGCCAGCGCCGCCCGAGGGCTCGCGCCGTAGCGCACCCCCGCCGCGGCCGGATGGCCGGGGTGGGTCGCCGCCACCAGCCGGGCGATGTAGTTGGCCACCGGCGGCGGCATGAACACGCGCCGCACCTGATCCTGGAGCTTGGAGAGCCCGTGGCCGTCGAGCACCACGGCCACCTCCGGCGGCACGCCGATCTCGCGCTCCAGCACGATGCGCTCGAGCGTCTCCACACCGGCGGCCGGGACCTCGACCTTGAAGAGGAAGCGGTCGAGCTGCGCCTCGGGGAGGGGATAGGTGCCCTCGAGCTCGATGGGGTTCTGCGTGGCGAGGACCACGAAGGGGTCGGGGAGGCGGTGCGTCTGCCCCATCACCGTCACGCTCCGCTCCTGCATCGCCTCCAGGAGCGCCGACTGCGTCTTCGGCGAGGCGCGGTTGATCTCGTCGGCCAAGAGCACGTTGGCGAACACAGGCCCCGGCTGGAAGGTGAACACGCGCCGCCCGTCGACCTCCTCGAGGACCGGGTTGCCGGTGATGTCGCCGGGGAGGAGATCGGGGGTGAACTGCACGCGCTTGTTGGAGAGGGCCAGCGCCCGCGACAGCCCCTTGACGAGCTCCGTCTTGCCCAGGCCGGGGAGCCCCTCGAGGAGCACATGCCCGCGCGCCAGCACCCCGAGCACGACCAGCTCCACGAGCCGGTCCTGGCCGAAGAGCACCTCGCGGAGGGCGCGCTCGAGGCGGCGGATCGCCTCCGAGGCGAGCCGCGCTTCGGCGTCGTCCAGCGGCAGCGGCTTGGCAGGCATCGGATGCTCCCCCTCCCGCCGCGGCGCGCCGGGGCGCTCCGCGGCCCCGCGGATCACTTGAAGAACCGGCGCAGCGCCTGCTTCTCCTCCGGCAACAGCGCGTCGACGTTGGCCGGGCCGCTCCCCTCGCCGGCCACGGCGGCGCCGCCGGCGGCCGGGCCGTTCCAGGCCGGCTGCTCCGCCCGCGAGGGATCGCCGTCGACCACCTCGAGGAGATCGCCGGCCGCGGCGCGTTCGATGTCGGTGGGGCCCGCGACCGCCTCGAGCCGCTCGCTGCCGAGGTCCTGCTCGCGCCCGGCGCGCATCGGGGCCTCGCCGGGGCCGCGCTGGATCGCCCCGGCGCCGCGCTTCGCCAGGCAGCGGCGGCAGAGGCGCTTCGTGTCGCACGGTTCGCCGTCGCGGCACTTCTCGCACCCCTGGCATTCCTCGCATTCCTCGCACTCCTCCTCCTCGGGCCCGAGGGCGTCGAGGTCGAAGGTGCCGGCCCGGGCGAGGGCCTCGCGGAGCGCGGCGCGGTTCTTGGCGAGCGCCTCGGCCAGCGCCGCGAGTTGCTCCGGCGAGAGCTCGCCGAGGCCGTCGGCCGCCTCCGCGCCCAGCTTCGTGGCGGCGTCGCCCGCGGGCTTGATGGCGCCGGCGGCGAGCCTGGCCGCCGCCTCGGCGAGCCGCTCGCGCAGCGCCTGGGCGTCGCGCGAGCCCGGGTCGGCCGACGCGCCGAGCGCCTCGGCCGCCCGCGACGCCTCGGCCAGGTTCTTCGACATCTCCGCCAGCCCGGCGGCGGTGCGCTCGCGCAGGTGGGCGGCCGCCTCGAGCGAGGCGTGGTCGTACCAGGCCTCGCGCGGGCGGTCGAGGATCTCCTTCATGGCCTGCTCGAGATCGGCGGCGGAGGGCTCGTCGATCGCGCGCTCCTGCCGCAGCTCGTCGGCCCAGCGCTCGACCGCCGCCACGTCGGCGGGCCGCTCCACGGCGTGCTCCCGCGGTGCGCGGGCGTCGGCCACCGGCACGATCATTGCGCCGGCGAGCACGAGCGCCGGCACGATCGCCCGCAGCAGGGGCGCGTGCCAGCGCACCGTCACGGGCCAGCGCCGGTCGAGATCGATGCGCCGTCCCGGCCACGGCCCCACGCCGGCGGCGGCCGCCGAGAGGCGGGCGTCGAGGCCGAGCCGTTCCTCGAGGAGCACGCGGGCCGAGGGGACCGACACGAACCGTCTCCGCGCCTGGAGCCAGGCGATCCCGGCGGAGGCGGCGGCGGCGGCGGCGATCGACCACCACACCAGCGGCACGGCGGCGGCGTCGCGGGAGCGCATCCAGAGCAGGAGGAACGCCCCCCCGAGCGCCACGGCCAGCGCCCAGGGAAGCCAGTAGTCGAGCCACCAGCCGGCGTTGATCTCGAGCGCCAGCATCCGCACGCGGCGCGTCCAGTGGGCGGCGTGGCGGAGCTCGTCGGCCGAGGGGGGGGGCTGGGGCATGGGCGGGTCTCCCGGGCGGGGCCGGGCCCCGCAGCGACTTCCTCGAGCGAGAGTCTACGCTGTCCCCCCCCGGCGGGGCGAACCCACCGGGCCGATCCCCCGTCGGCGCGCGGGGGCGACCGCGGCCCCACGGTTTCGCCCCCCGCCGTGGGGAGGCTACCTTTAATGAGTATTCCCCGGGGGCGCCGACACCCCGGAGCACCATCTTTTCTCCCCCGGCCGCCGCACGACGAGGTGATCGATGTACGTCTCCCGCGCCCTCATCCCCCTCCTGCTCCTCACGCTGCTCGCCGGCTCGCACCGGATCGCCGCCGATGAGCCGCCCGCGGCGGCCGTCGCCGATCCTCCCGCGAGCGCCGCGGCACCCGAGGCCGCGAAGCCCGAGCCGGAGAAGAAGCCCGACGCCGAGCCCAAGCCCGAGGAGGCCAAGAAGGCGGAGGGGGCCGCGAAGGATGGCGCCAAGGACGCCAAGCCCGAAGCGCCGAAGAACCAGGTCCTCCTCCTCGCCCCCTCGGGGAGCTACGTCGATCTGGTCGGGGCGACGGAGTTCGACCCCACGAGCCTCCTCCTCGGCGACGGGCCGGCCCGGCGCAAGAGCTTCTTCAAGCTCCTCGAGGCGATCGACGAGGCCGCCCGGAACCCGAAGCTGACGCACGTCGTCTTCGACCTCTCCGACGCGGCGCTCGACCTCAACCTCGCCCAGCTCGACGAGCTGCAGCGCCACCTCGGCCGCCTCAAGGCCGCCGGCAAGAAGCTCGGCTGCTGGCTGGAGAGCGCCTCGCCCTCGCATCTGGCGGTCGCCGCCCCCTGCGATCGCGTGGTGATGGCCGACTTCGGCGGCGTCGACATGCCCTCCAAGACGATGCAGTCGATCTTCTACCGCGACGCGATGGACCTCCTGGGCGTGAAGGCCTCGGTCGTGCGCGCCGGCAACTTCAAGGGGGCCGTCGAGCCCTACGTGAACTCGGCCATGAGCGAGCACCTCAAGAAGCACTACCTCGACATGCTCGCCACGATGAACGACGCCGAGGTGTCGATGATCGCCAAGGGGCGCGGCCTGACCGCCGAGAAGGTGCGCGAGCTGCAGAAGGCCCGCGTCCTGCTCCCGGCCGAGGCCCTGACCGCCGGGCTCGTCGACGAGCTCGCCCCCTACGGCTCGCTCAAGGCCACGATGAACCGCTGGATCGGCGGCGACGCCGGCTGGACCGAGGCCGGCGCGAAGCCGAAGAAGGAGATGTCGCTGTTCGAGCTGATGGGGAAGGTGATGTCGGGGGCCCCGGAGAAGGGGGGCAAGGCGGCCGACACGTCGATCGCCGTCATGCACCTCTCCGGCGCGATCACCGACGGCAAGCGCCCGTCGCCCGGCTCGATCGTCTCCGGCCCCACGGTGAAGACGATCCAGGAGATCCTCAAGGACGACAAGATCAAGGGGGTGGTGGTGCGCATCAACTCGCCGGGCGGCTCCGCCACCGCGAGCGAGGCGATCCGCCAGGCGCTGGCGGAGCTGGCGGCCAAGAAGCCCACGGTCGTGTCGATGGGCGACGTGGCCGCGTCCGGCGGCTACTGGGTGAGCTGCATCGGCGTGCCGGTGTACGCGGAGCGCGGCACGCTCACCGGCTCGATCGGCGTGTTCTCGATGAAGCTGAGCTTCGGGTCGCTCATGAAGCGCGTCGGGCTCCACGTGGAGAACATCGCCCTCGACGAGGCCGCGATGGCCTTCGCCTCCGACCGCGGCTGGAACGAGGACGACCAGGCCAAGCTCCAGAAGACGATCGACGACGTGTACGGGAAGTTCCTCAAGCTCGTCAGCGACTCGCGGCGCATCCCGGTGGAGAAGCTCCAGGACCTCGCCGGCGGGCGCGTCTGGTCGGGCACGCAGGCGAAGGCGGCCGGGCTCGTCGACGAGATCGGCGGCGTCGACGACTGCCTCGGCGTGGTGGCGAAGAAGGCGGGGCTCGAGAAGTACTCGGTGGTCCACCGGCCGGTGAGCGCCCCCGGGCTCGACCTCTCCTCGCTCCTGGGCGATCCCGACTCCGGCGAGATCCGGGCGCTGGGCATCTCGACCGACGCGCTCGACCTGCTGCGGCGCAAGGGGCTGGCCACGACGATCCTCGACCTGCTCCTCCAGGACGGCGTCCGCTCCGGCGGCCGGCCGACGGTGTGGGCCCTCGGCCCGGCGGAGCTCGACATCCGCTGACGTGCGGCGGAGCGAGTCATCGCTGACGCCGGCTGCCGCGGCGTCGCAGCGCAGCCGGGCGGCGGCCACGCGGTCGTGGCCGCCGCCCGCCGCGCTCGGGCCGCCCCTCACCAGCCCCGGGGGAGCTCGGTGAGGCGGCCGTCGCCGCCGACCATGATCTCGCTCGACAGTCGGCTGCGGGCGCGGATCGAGGCCAGCCCCTCGTCGAGCACCCAGGAGGCGTAGGCCGCGGAGAGGAGGCTCTCCGGCGACGCGGTGGCGTCGTTGGAGATGTCCCAGAACATCATCCCGCCGAGGCCCGAATCCTCCGCCCAGCGGGCCTTCTGCGCGATCGAGGAGGGGGTCTCGAAGGAGCTGAAGATCCGCTCGGCGCCGTTGTAGAGGTAGGCCGCCTGGGCGCGGTCGTCCCAGTGGAGCTTCCACGCGCTCCCCGCCGACTCGAGCTTGGCGAGGAGATCCTTGTAGTCGTAGTTGCCCGGCTCGAAGCTCCCCGGCGCCGCGCCGGCCGCGGCCTCGGCGTAGCCGCCGTCGCCGCCGTCGGCCACCCCCTTCCAGGCGCGGGTGTACATCGGGGCCCCGAGGACGATCTTCCGCGGGTCGACCCCCTGGGCGGCGTAGGCCGCCACCGCCGAGCGCACGTCGTAGCCGGCGGGGTCGCCGGTGAACGCGGCCAGGTGACCGGTGCGCGACTCCCACGTGCCGTGGAAGTCGTAGGTCATGACGTTGAAGAAGTCGACCGACGGTGCCACGCCCGGCAGGTTGAAGGCGGCGATCTTCTCCAGGCCCGCCGGCGACGCGACCGAGATCTCGTAGCGCCGCCCGGTGCGGGCCCCGAGGTCGTCGAGCTTGCCGCGGAAGGTGGCCAGGAAGCTCGCGTAGTTGCGGCCGTCGGCGGGGCTCGCCGAGTTGCCGTCGAGCCCGCCGCCGCCCGGATACTCCCAGTCGAAGTCGACGCCGTCGAACATCCGGTAGGTCTCGAGGAACGCCGCCATCGAGGTGGCGAAGGTCTCCCGGCCGGCCGCCGTCGAGCAGACGGTGCTGAAGTGGTCGGAGAGGGTCCAGCCGCCCACGGCGATGCTCACGCGCAGGTGGGGATACTTCTCCTTGAGCTGCGCGAGCTGGTTGAAGTTGCCCCACACGGTCTGATTCGCGCGCGGATCGCCCGGCGGGTAGTACCACTGGTCGGCCTGCCCGCTCACCGTCTCGCCTGCGGGGAAGCGCTTCTCCACCGCGGCGTAGGAATCGAAGAGGGCCACCGTGCCGTCGCGCTTGAGGTCGAGGAAGGCGTAGATGAGGTGGGTGAGCTTCTCGGCGGGGACGTCGGCGACCTGGAAGTTGCGGCCGTAGATGCCCCACTCGGGGAAGTAGGCGGCGAGCACCCGGTCGTGCGTGGCGATCGGCTGCGTGCCCGGCGTCGGCGGCGGGGCCGGGGGGGCGTCGTCGTCGGTGATCGTGGCGATCGCCGTCGCGGTGCCGAGGGTCGCCCCCGACGGCGCGGCGAGCGAGAGCGTGAAGGTCTCGTCGGGCTCCACGAGCGTGTCGCCCACGATCGCCACCCCCACCTCCGCGCGCGTGGCGCCGGCGGGGATCGTCAGCGTGCCGCTGGCCGCGGTGAAGTCGGCCGGCGCCGTGGCCGTGCCCGGCGCGGTGGCGTACGCGACCGTCACCGGCGTGGCCGAGGCCTGCGAGAGGGTGACGGCGAAGAGCGCGCGGGCGCCGCCGCCGACGTTCCCCTCCGCGACGCGCGTCGCCGCCACGGCGACCACCGGCAGGGCCGGAGGCGGAGGCGGCGTGACCGGTGCGGTGCTCCCCAGCGGCCTGCCGTCGAGGGTCCAGTTCGTCGGGGCGACGACGGCGCCGGCGCCGGCCGCCGAGGCGGTGAATCCGAAGCTCACCGATCCCCCCGCCGGCACCGCGGCGTTCCAGCCGGCATCGCGCACCAGGTACGCGGTGGAGGAGCCGGCGGGCGTCGCTCCGGCGAGCGTGCCGTTCCACAGCGACTGGATCGCCCAGGGCGCGGTGAAGCCGAGCCCCCACCCGGCCAGCGCCGTGCCCCCGCCGTTGGTGAGCGTCACCTGGCCCTGGAAGCCACCCGACCAGCGGTTGACCACCGTGAACGTCGCCTTCGCCCCCTGCCCGGCCGGCGGCGCGTCGTCGTCGGTGATCGTGCCGATCGCCTTGGCGGCGGCGAGCGTCGCGCCCGACGGCGCCGACAGGCCCACGGTGAAGGTCTCGTCGGCCTCGGCGGTGGCGTCGCCCTTGATCGTCACCGCCACCTCCCGGCGCGTCGTGCCGGCGGGGAAGGTGAGCGTGCCCGAGCGCGCGGTGTAGTCACTGCCCGCCTTCGCGGTGCCGTCGGCGGTGGCGAAGCGCACCGTGACGGGCGTGCTCGAGGCGCGCGAGAGCGTGACGGCGAACACCGCCCGCGCCGTCGTGCCCGCGGCCCCCTCGACGACGCTCGCGGCGGCGATGGCGATCGTCGGCGGTGCCGTCGACGGCGCGTCGGAGCCGATCGGCACGCCGTTGAGGCGCCAGTTGGCCGGCGCCGGGGGGAGCGTGCCGGGCGTGGGCGGCGTGGCGACGAAGCCGAAGCCGACGCGCTTGCCGGGCTCGATCGTGGCGTTCCAGCCGGCGTTGACGACGGTGTAGGTGGTGCCGGTGTGCGACACGATCCGGGCGTCCCAGATGGAGGTGATCGCCGCCTGCGAGTCGAACGACAGCCGCCAATCGGACACCGCCGCCGCGGTCTGGTTGTCGAGCGTGATCGCGCCCTGGAAGCCGGTGCCCCAGTCCTGCACCACCTCGTATCCCGGTACGACACCGGCGAGCAGGGCGCGCGTCTCGAGCGTCTCGCAGGCCAGATGCCGGCCGCGGGCGCGACGGGCCGCGGCGCGGCGCGCCTGGCGCGTCGCGACGGGGCTCGGGGCGAGCGTGGCCGGAGTGAGCGGGGGGGCGAACGCGGCGGGATCGCCGTGCACGGCCCCGCGGCGGCAGGCCGAAAGGAACCGGGAAACCGCGGAGAAACGGTGGCGCGCGGACATGGGGAGCCTCCGTGGGATTGGAGAAGAGCCCGTCGCCCTGGCGGGCGTGCGGGACCGTCGGCCATCGACATCGAACGCCGGCCCCCCTGCGCGCCGCGTTCACCGACCGACATCTCCTTCCTACGCCGGCCCGCGCGCGGGAGCAAGGAATCGGCGCGCGGCATTCCCGGGCCGACGTGTGCGCTTCCCGCGCGAGCGCGGGCGCCGCGTCAATCGCCCGCGCCCGCGGGCGTGGCGTCCGCCGCCGCCGGCGCGAGGCGCCGGCGCAGGCCGTCGGCCGCGAAGATCGCCAGCGCCACCCACACGATCGCGAAGCCGACCATCCGCGCGCGATCGAAGGGCTCGTGGTAGAGGAGCCACCCGCAGAGGAACTGCAGCGTGGGGCCGAGGTACTGCAGGAGCCCGAGGGTGGTGAGGGGGATGCGCCGGGCCGCGACCGCGAAGCACAAGAGCGGCGCCGCCGTCGCCGGTCCCGAGGCACCGAGGAGCAGATCGGTGATCCGCGCGCCGCGGCCCAGATGCCCGCGCCCCCAGGCGTGCTCCGCGGCGAGGAACACCACGGCCGGCAGCAGCAGGAGGAGCGTCTCGAGCGTGAGCGAGGGCAGGGGCTCGAGCTTCGTCGTCTTCTTCACCAGGCCGTAGACGCTGAAGGTGCCGGCCAGAAAGAGGGCGATCCAGGGAAAGTGATGGTAGCCCGCGGCGATCCAGCCGACGCCCAGCGCCGCCAGCCCCACCGCCCCCCACTGCACCGCGCGGAGGCGCTCGCCGAGGACCACCACGCCGAGGAGGACGCTCGCCAGCGGGGTGAGGAAGTAGCCGAGGCTGCTCTCGATCATCTTGCCGTGCGTCACGGCCCACACGAAGCCGAGCCAATTGGCCGCCACGAGCACCGCCGCCAGCGCCTGCCGCGCGAGCAGCCGCGGCCGC
>CAISKG010000553.1 GCA_903885855.1 uncultured Planctomycetaceae bacterium | reverse complement strand
CGCCAGGAGCGTGCCGCTGGTGACGGCGCGGATGCGGAAGTGGACGGGGCCCCCCTCGGGATCGGCCTCGTCGGCGGCCGCGGCGAGGGCGTCGTAGGTGATCGTGAAGGGGACGTCGCGCGAGGCACCGGCCAGCGTGGCGATCGTGGTGAGCGTGGGGGGCTGGTCGGGCACCGGGAGGAAGTCGCGCTTCACGTTGCGCGTGGCGATCGTCACGCCGGACTGGGTCACGGGGCGCGGGAGGCCGGCCCCGGCGGCGACCACGGTGTAGGTGCCGGCGGGGAGGCGCAGCGTGTAGCCTCCCGTCGCCCAGGTGGTGGTCTCGAAGACCGACTGGTCGGAGGCGCGCGTGGCGGTGATCGTCACCCCGCCGAGGCCCTCGCCGGGGGTGTAGAAATCGTCGTCGAGGCCGGTGTCGTCGTAGGCCACGCCGGTGAGGAACACCCCCGTGCCGCTGGCGGCGAAGTTCTCCGTGACCATCACCGAGTTGAAGGGCATGCCGTCGGATTCGAACTCGCCGGCGCGGACGCCGAGGCCCACCTCGCGGAAGGTCTCGCCCATGACGTTGGTGCGGTGCCCCTTGCTGAGGAACAGCCCGCGGTGGATCCGGGCGGTGAAGTCGGTGACGTCGACGGCACCGGTGGTGCCGAACCAGCCGATGTTCTCCCCCCAGGTCCACGACCCGGTGAAGTCGTAGCCGGCGGCGGTCATCCGCTCGCCCGCCGTGCTCCCCCCGGCGCCGGTGTGGCTGAAGGTGTCGGTGTCGAGCTGCCACTGGCTGTGGCGCTGCGCGGCGTCGATGAGGAAGGGGTTGAAGGCCAGCGGCTGCTTGGCCGCGGCGCTGATCGTGCCCGCCTCGAGCCCCTCGTTGAGGTCGATGCCGTAGCGGGTGGCCTCGGCGAGCGGATCAGCCCGGCCGCGGTTGACCATCTCGAGGAGGAATTGCTCGTGCGCCGTGGGAAGGCTGGCATCGAACGCCAGCCTCGCCTCGAGCCGCTCGATGGCGGCCGCCAGCCGCCCTGCACCGCGCTGCCGCCGGCCACGCCGTCCGTGCATGGGAACCACCCCTTTCCGCGATCGCGCGCCCCGGCCGACCGCCTTGCGTATCGCCCGATTCTAGCAACCGCCGCGACGCCGGCCCGTTTCGGGCGCGGGCCTCGCGACGGGTCCACCCGGCGGGGTCGGGACGCTCCCCCGCGAGTTCGCGGTAGCATGGCCGGGGATGGATCGGGGGCCCCGGGAACCAGGGACTTCAGGTGGACTGGGTCGACCCTGCCGGCGGTGGCCCGTGTGTCCACCGGGCCTGCCGCCGCCGACTCGGATCCGGCAGGATCGACCGCGGTCCACGCGTCCGCCACCACCTGCCGCCTGGAGTGCCTCGATGCCCGCACCGCCCTCCCTCGCCCGCCGCGCGGCGCTGGCCCGTCTCAGCGCGGCGGCGCTCTTCCCCGCGGCGCTGCCGCGGATCGCGCGGGGCGCGGAGCCCACGTTCGACGAGCAGGCGGCGGCCGTGCGGGCCAGCATGGCCACGCGGATCATCATGAGCACCGTCCCCCTCACCGAAGCGGAGTGGGAATCGCTCGCCGCGCTCCGGGGCCTCGTCCACGTCGACCTCCAGGAAGGCGTCGCCACCGACGCGCATGCCGCGCGGCTGGCGGGCCTGCCGCGGCTGGAGCGGCTCGTGCTCCGCCACTCCCCCCTGGGCGACGAGGGCTTCCGCCACCTCGCCGCCTGCCGCACGCTGCGCCTCCTCAACGTGCCACAGGCGGCCTGCACGTGCGCGGGGCTCGAGGCGCTCGCGGCCCTGCCGAACCTCACGAGCCTCCGTCTGGGAAGCCCCCGCCTGGTGGCGGCGCGGGGCGCTGGCAGCCCGCCGGGTGCCGCCGCCGACGAGGGCCGGGCCGTCGCCAGGGCGCTCCTGGGCCTGCGGGCCCTGCGCACCCTGCACCTGATCGACGTGCCGCTCGGCGACGGGGGGCTCGACATCCTCGCCGGCCACGAGGGGCTGCGCACTCTCTACCTCGACGGTGCCGGCATCTCCGACGCCGCGTGGGAGCGCTATTTCGCCCGCCGCGGCGACGTCCACGTGCATGTCGACCAGGCCCACCACGATCGCGACCCGAACCGCCACGAGTGAGCCGGGCTGGCACACGGCGGCGGCGCCGCCCCGCCCGGGGTGTCGGCAGCGCGTGGCGGCGGGTATCGTCTGGGGGCCGTTTCACCGTCGATCCCCGGTCGCTCCCGGAGCCCCCGATGTTTCGCACCGCCGCCCGCCCGTCGCTCGCCTTGGCGCTCGCCGTGACCGTCGCCCTCGCGCTCCTCCTCCCCGCGGCGCCGCTGGCCGCGGGGGTTCCCGCCGGCAGCCAGATGGTGCGCGCGGCCACCGCCTGGCTCGACACGCTCGCCCCGGAGCAGAAGGCGAGGGCGCTGCGCCCCTACGACGACGCGGCGCGCACCGGCTGGCATTTCATCCCCAAGTTCGAGCGGAAGGGGCTCGCGCTCCGCGAGATGGTGCCGGCGCAGCAGCAGCACGCCTACGACCTCCTCCGCGCCGCGCTGTCGCAGGCGGGCTACGACAAGTCGCGCGCCATCATGCGGCTCGACGAGATGCTGCGGCTCCAGGAAGGGGCCAAGGCCCGCAACATCCGCGACGCCGAGCGCTACTTCTTCACCATCTTCGGCACGCCGGCCGAGACGGGCACCTGGGCCGTGTCGGTGGAGGGGCACCACCTGTCGCTCAATTTCGTCGTCCGCGACGGCCGCGTCGTCGACAGCACGCCGCAGTTCTTCGGCGCCAATCCAGCCGAGGTGCGCCGGCGCTTCGCCGATCTCCCCGAGCCGGGCTCCCGCGTGCTGCGCGACGAGGAGCAGCTGGCCTTCGATCTGGTGCGCTCCCTCTCCGACGAGCAGCGCGGCCGGGCGATCGTGGCCGCCGAGTCCCCCGCCGACATCCGCGCCGCCGGCGAGCCGCAGTCGCCGCGCGAGGCCCCGCGCGGCATCCGCCGCGACGCCCTCACCGACGAGCAGCGCGGGCTCCTCGAGCGGATCGTGCGCACCTACTGCGCCGCGATGCCCGACGAGGTGGCGGCCGAGCGCCTGGAACTGCTCGCCGCCGCGGAAGGGGGCTGGGATGCCATCCATTTCGCCTGGGCGGGGGCCACCGAGCCGGGCGTCGGCCACTATTACGTCGTCGAGGGGCCGACGTTCGTGATCGAGTTCTGCAACGTCCAGCCCGACGCCGAGGGCAACCCTGCCAACCACATCCACTGTGTGTGGCGCGACCGGACCGGCGACTTCGACCTCCCCGCGGCGCCGTGAGGGCCGGCGGGCAGGGCCGCGGGCCCTCCTGACGGCGCCGGTGCGACGGCGTTAGGATGACATCCCTTCGGCGGGGGGGCCGCCGGCGTTTCCGAGGGTCGTTCCCATGCGTCGTGGCATCCTCCTGCTGGCCTGCGTGGTGGCTGCGATCGCCGGTTCCGCGCTCGCCCAGGTGCCGGCCGTCGTCGCCGGGCCGCGGCCGGCGGCGCGCGTCGTCGACGAGACGGGGCGGCTCGCGGCGGAGGAGCGGGGGGAGATCGCCCGGCTGGCGGAGTCGATCCACGCCACGACCCGCGCCGATCTGGTGGTGGTCGTCATCCCCACCACCGCCGGCGCGCCTCCGCGCCGCTTCGCCACCGACCTCTTCAACCGCTGGCAACTCGGCCACGCGGCCCGCAACGACGGCATCCTCCTCTTCGTCGCCCTCGACGACCGGCGCAGCGAGATCATCCTCGGTGACGGCCTCGACACGCCGGCCACGCGCGCCGCGGCGCAGCGCATCATGGACGGCACCATGATCCCGCTCTTCCGCCAGGGACGGCCGGGCCGGGCGGTCCTCGAGGGGGCCAAGGGGGCCGTCACCGGTATCGTCGGCGTATCCCCGGAGGAGGCCGCCCCCCCCGATCTCCCGCCGGTGCCGGCCGCCGTGCCGGGCGAGGCCGTCGAGCGCCGTGCCGAGCCGATCCTCGAGCCGCTCATGGTCGACGCGCCCCCGCCGGAGCCCTCCGCGTCGCTCGAGGGCGCCGGCGACGCGGATCCTCCGCCCGGAGGGCCGGGGGGCGCGGCGCCGCAGCGCGCCGCGGCGGTGGAGGACGCCCCGGCGCCCCGCGTCTGGCAGCCGCTGCCCGCGGCCGG
>CAISKG010000552.1 GCA_903885855.1 uncultured Planctomycetaceae bacterium | reverse complement strand
CTCCGCCCCGGCCTCGAGGAAGGTGTCGTAGAGGGCCCGAGGCGCCTTGAGGAGCACGCGTCCCTGGCCGTCGGCGTCATCCCCCGGCACACACAGCCAGATGCGGGGCGTAAATCCCCGCGCCATCTGCCGGGCGACGGCCGCTGCCGCGCGATTGGGCATTGCGTCGTCGTCGAAGAATGGGGATGCCAGCCACAGGTTGTGGGGCAGGGTGCCGCGGGTGCGGCATGCCGTGAGAAACTCATCAAGCGCGCCGCGCGCGGCGTCGCCGCGGCCGGGAAGCGTGCAGGCGAGCCTGTGGCGCACGATGCCTCCGCGCGGCGGGGATTTCCAATCGGCCGTGAGAGTCTCGACACGGCGGAGGAAGCCCTCGGCCCGTGTCGACTCGGCCAGATCGGCTCCTCCAGAGACGTATCCCAGGAGCGACCGCAGGAAGCGGATCGCTTCGGCGAGAAGCGGCGTGTCGCAGGAGTCGGCCGCGAAGTCGATCGGGGCGGCCACCTCGAAGTTGCTGCGGTAGCCGGGCTCGGTGAGGTTCGCCGACGCCACGATGAGCCGCACGTGGTGTTCCCACGCGAGGAGGCTCACTTTGGCGTGCTGCTTGCCGCCGGGGATCCGCACCGGGAGCACGTCCCAGCGGAGCGAGTGCTGCACGCCCGCTTCGCTGGCATCGACGAGCACGCCGGCGTAGACGGCCCCCAGCCGCCGCTCGCGCTCGAGCAGGTAGGCGAGGCTTTCGCGCTGTGGCTCCGATTCGATGTCGAGGACCCGGCCCAGGCACTGCTCGTCGAACAGGCCGGGGGTGAAGACGTAGGTCGTCGCCAGGCAGCCGACCGCCTCGCCGGCGTCGCGGGGGGGCCGCCACAGGTCGAGCATGGTGCTCCGTGAGTCGTCCTTGGGGCGGCGGCTCATCGGCGCACCAGATCGTTGCGGAATCGCAGGACGGGACGGCCGCGGTAGGCGTGGAGGTAGGCCGTCGGCTTGGGCTCGAACGAATCGAGCCGGTAGGCGTGGCGGACGTGGATCCGCTCGCCGCCGAGATCGTCGAACCAGGGGCGTTTGCCGGAGGCCGACTTCTCCCCTTGCACGGCCCGGTGCAGCGCGACGAGCGCCCGGGCGGCGTCCTCGGGGGGAAGCGGTTCGGCGAAGGAGGCGAAACGGCGCGTGAAGAGCGGGCCGAGGGCGACGGGCTTGGCAGGTATGGGGGCCAGGGATTCGGCGGTCTGCAGGAAGCTCGTGCGCAGTGCGTCGATCGCCGCACGAAACTCGCGTTTGCCGGCGATGCTCGGAAGGTGGAAGCCGCGGGCGTCGTCATGGCCGGCGACGAAGCGCAGCGTGTCGAAGGCATCCTGGAGGCAGCGGCTGAAGTGTTCGTAGGAGCGGATCGCGGCCAGGAGCGGGGCGAGGCCGGGGTCGACGCGCTCGAGGCGATCGTGGAGATCGCCCTCGGAGAGATCGTCCGGCGGCGTTCCCTCGACGAGATCCCAGATGTCGGGGAGCGCTCCCAGGCGGCCCGCGCCGCGCGTCGTGAGCCATTCGTGGAGGAGTTTTCGTTCGTTCGCCCCTGCCATCCCAGGGAGGAACGCGTGGGCGAGTTCTTCCCACGCTTCCCGATTCCAGCCGGGGCGGGTGGTGGGGGGCGATTGGTCGAGGGCCCGTTTGACGGCGTCCCGCCACCGGGGGATGAGGGTGTCAGCTTCAGTGAGGCCGCTTCGCCTTCGGTCGCGGTTCCAGGCATCGACGAGTTTCGCGGTGTGCATCCCTGGGCCGAGGTGCACGTCGGTCAGGCCGAAGTGGATGGCGAGCCGCTTGTAGACGCCGCAGAAGCCGAAGACGCGCGGCGTGGCGAGGTAGGTGCGGGCGTCGAGGCAGTCGTGCTGCCGGATCGCCCGGCGGGTGACGCTGATGCCCGGCACGCCGCTCAAGCCCCCGCGGGCTTCCGCTGCGTCGGCTGACCGGGCGATCGCCTCGACGACGTGCCATTCCCAGGCGAGGTAGGGGAGCGACTCGCGGTGCCGCGGATCGGCCTCGAGGCCTTCCGTCACGACCGCTCCCACGGCCATCGCCGTGAGGAAGCGCACGCGGATCATCCGCTCCCGCACCGACGGCACGAGCTGCGTGGCCAGGGCGTCGGCGATCTGGTAAAGCCCGAGCGGATCGAGCGAGCCCTCGCTCGTACCGGGGGGGATCGGCGAGGGTGAGGAAAGGGAAGCTCGACATCACGACCCGTAACCCGCGCACGCATCAGTCATCTGGACTCGATCCGACAGTAAACGCAAGAATCCGGATCATCCACCGAGTTTCGGGGGGCTCGGCGTGCTGTCGCTCGACTGGGTGGTCGCCGCGGGGAGGCGATAGCGGACCGGTCGGCCTGACTTTTCGACTCCCTCCTCGACCATCAACGTCGCGAGCCACGTTTTGGCCAGTGTCGGCGGAATGCCGAGGGCAGCGGCGAGTTCCTT
>CAISKG010000551.1 GCA_903885855.1 uncultured Planctomycetaceae bacterium | reverse complement strand
TTCACGCCGCGGCGGCCGCCGGGGCCGCGGTCCACCGGCTCGCGCCGGTGCTCCCGGTCCTCTCGCCGCGCGACGCCGCGGTGCCCTTCGCCTCGGCCGCCGCCTGCCTGGCCGCCGACGCCGGCCGCGGCCTCCCCCTCTCCCACCACGCCATCGCCTACGAGACGCTCCGCGGCGGGCTTTCCGAGGCGCGCGTGGTGGCGATGATGGTGGAGATCGTGCGCATCCTGAAGGCCTCGATCGCCGCGGGCATCGCCGGCACCGAGTACGCCGACCGCGTCCTTCCCCCCCAGGCGCCCGCCTTCGCCGCGGCGCTGGCGGCGGGGCGGCTGGTGGGGGATCCGCTCCTGGCCCGCGTGGTGCTCGCCACCACGGCGCTGATGGAGGTGAAGAGCTCGATGGGGGTGATCGTGGCGGCGCCCACCGCCGGGGCCTGCGCGGCGCTGCCGGCGCTGCTCTTGACCGTGGCGGAGCAGATGGGGCGCGACGAGGAGGAGACCGCGCGGGCGCTGCTGGCGGCGGGGCTGGTGGGGGTGTTCATCTGCACGCCGTGGTCGTTCGCCGCGGAGGTGGGGGGCTGCCAGGCGGAGGGGGGCTCGGCGGCGGCGATGGCGGCGGCGGCCATCGTGACCCTGGCCGGGGGCCCGACCGCCACCGCCCTGGCGGCGGCGTCGATGGCGCTGCAGAGCATGATCGGCCTGATCTGCGATCCCGTCGGCAACCGCGTCGAGGTGCCCTGCCTGGGGAAGAACGTGATGGCGGCCGCCAACGCCCTGGCCTGCGCGAACATGGCCCTGGCGGGCTTCCAGGAGGTGGTGCCCTTCGATCAGGTGGTGGAGACGGCCCGGCGCGTGTCGGAGCAGATGCCGCGCGAGCTGCGTTGCACGGCCCTCGGCGGCCTCTCGATCACGCCGGCCTCGCAGGCCATCGAGATCCGGCTCCTCGAGCGCGCCGCCGCCGCGCGCGGCGCCTGACCGGCGGGAGGGGGCATGGAACGCGACGTCGTCATCCTCGGCAGCGGCTTCGGCGGCAGCCTGCTGGGATGGATCCTCGCCGCGGCCGGCGGGCGGGCCGTGGTCGTCGACCGCGACCGCCACCCGCGTTTCGCGATCGGCGAGTCGAGCACGCCGGTGGCCGACCTCCTCCTGGCCGATCTCGCCCGGCGCCACCGTCTGCCGGCGCTTTTGCCGCTGGCGCGCTGGGGCAGCTGGCAGGAGGCCTATCCGGACATCGGCTGCGGCAAGAAGCGCGGCTTC
The DNA here is from genome assembly GCA_903885855.1 of uncultured Planctomycetaceae bacterium. Lineage (GTDB taxonomy): Bacteria > Planctomycetota > Planctomycetia > Pirellulales > UBA1268 > QWOP01. The sequence continues at coordinate 7,080 of CAISKG010000551.1, read as the reverse complement.
TCCTACTTCCACCACCGCCCCGGCGCGCCCTTCCGCGACACCCCCGACCACGCCGCCTCGCTCCTGGTGGCCGCCAGCGCCACCGACGCCGGCAGCGACACCCACTGGCTCCGTGCCGACGTCGACGCCTTCCTCTTCCGGCAGGGGGTGGAGGCGGGGATGACGGGCATCGAGGGGGCCGAGGTGACGGGCATCGACCGCGACGGCTCGGGATGGCGCGTCGGCATCCGCCACGACTCGGGCGCCGCCGACACCCTCGCCGCCCCCTTCCTCGTCGACGCCACCGGCGGCGGCGGTGCCCTCGCGCGGGCCCTCGGCCTGCCGCGCGACGACGATCGCCTCCGCACGCGCACCGGGGCGCTGTACACGCACCTCCGCGGCGTCGGTTCCTTCGACCGCCTCCAGGAGGAGGCGGGCAACGTCTCCACCACCGCCCCCTTCCGCTCCGACGACGCCGCCCAGCACCACGTCTTCGACGACGGCTGGGCGTGGATGCTGCGCTTCCGCGACGACCTGTGCAGCGTGGGCTTCGTGCGGCCGTCGGCGCGCTGGGAGGGGTGCGTCGACCGCGCCGCGGCCTGGGAGGCGCTCGTGGGGCGCTGTCCGTCGGTGGCGGCGCTCCTCCGCGGTGCGCGGCCGGTGCGGGAGGTGGCGCTCCTGCCGCGACTCTCCCGGCTCTGGGGGCGCGCCGCCGGGCCGGGCTGGGCGATGCTCCCCACCACGGCCGGCTTCGTCGATCCGCTCCACAGCTCGGGGATCGCCCACGGCCTCTCCGGCGTGGCCCGGCTGGCCGGGCTGCTCCTCGCGCCGCGCCACGACGCCGCGGCCTGGGAGGCCTACGGGCGGGCGGTGCACGACGAGGTGGTGTGGATCGACCGTCTCGTGAGCGCCTGCTACCGCGTGCTCCCCGACTTCGACCGCTTCCGCCTCGCCGCCACCCTCTTCTTCCTGGCGACGGTGCGCTTCGAGCGGATGCTCGGGGCCGGGATGGACTGCGCGGCGAGCGGCTTCCTCGCCGCGCGCGACGCGCCCCTCCGCGCGGCGCTCGAGGCCGCGGCCGACGAGGTGGAGCGGGGCGACGCCGCGGCCCTCGAGGGGCTCCGCGACCGTCTGGCCCCCTTCGATCCCGTGGGCCTCCTCGATCCGGCCGCGCGCCACCGCTTCGCCCACACCGCGGTCGACAAGTGACCGCGGCCCGCGGTCACTCGGCCCAGAGGCGCTCGTGGATCCGCCGGTAGTGGCGCGGATCGGCCGGGAAGAGGGCCCGGTCGGAAGTGCCGTCGCCGATGCCGACCTGGAAGCGGCGCTTGGGGAACACCGGCAACTCGCGCCCCGTCACGGCCCGGATGCCGCGGGCCATCACCTCGCCCTTGAGCGCGTAGAGGCGGTCGTGGTCCCAGCCGGTGAGCTCGATGAAGGGGATGCCCTCCGAGACCTCGATCACGTTGGGCAGCGCGTAGGGGCTGAAGCCCCTGAAGCCGAGGGTCGCCGCCGGCGCGTAGGAGCGCACGTGGCCGCGGCTCTGGCCGCCGGAGTAGGTGAGGGAGTGCTTGATGGCGTCGATGCCCCAGCCCTCGTGGTAGAGCAGCGGGTTGTTGAGCACGCTGCGGATCGTGAGCTCCGGGTCGTCCTCGATGGGGTAGCTCTTGAGGTTCTCGTCGCCGCCGTCGCCGTCGACGAGCCAGGTCCACGCCGGGTAGCGCCGGCGGACGCCGCGGCACAGCGCCAGGCCCGCCGCGGCCGCCTGGACGTCGAGGGGCTTGTAGTCCTCGATGCAGCGGATCGTGGCGGCGACGTCGATCGCCTCGGGAGGAATCTCCACCGCCTCGTGGTAGTGCTCGAGGCCGGTGGCGGCGAGGAAGCGCCGCGCCTGGGCGAGGTCGCTGCCGCGCCCCTCGATGCCCAGCGTGAAGGCCTTGAGGCGCTGCCCGCTGCCGTCGCGCTCCACCAGGAGCCGGTCGAGGAGGAGGAGGAGGCCGCCGGAGTCGATGCCGCCGGAGAAGAGGAGGCCGATCGGCTCCCGGGCCGGCAGGGTGTCGAGCCAGGCGGCGAGCGCCTCGCGCACCGCGCCCACGTAGCGGGCGCCGATGGCGTCGAGATCGCCGTCCCAGCGGTTGCGCTGGGGGGTGAAGTAACGCGTGGCGACGGGGTTCGGGTCGGGGCAGCCCACGAGCGCCAGCCGCACCACGTGGTGCGCCGGCACCATGCGCGTGTAGGAGGGGTGGAACTGGTCGAGCAGCCCCTCGGCCGCCAGCCAGTCGCGGATGGCGTCGATCCGATCGGCGACGACGAGCACCGGGCCGGCAGCCTTCTTGGCGATGAAGTAGCGCAGCGGCCTCCCCAACGACCGCGCCATGTGGATCCGCTTGCCGTCGCGGTGGACCAGCGCGAAGTGGCCGTCGATGCCGCGCACCCGCTCGGGATCGCCGGAGGCGAGCCGCTCGAGGGCCTCCTCGCGCGAGACGTTCAAGAGGATGTCGGCGGCGGGGTCGAGGAGGTCGACCAGCCGCTCGATCGGGGCATGGCCGGGCGGGGGGACGGCGTCGACGGGCATGGTGCGGCTCCCGGAGAAGGGTCGGAGCGCAGCAGTGTAACGGACCGTCCCGGCCCGGCCGCGGGGGCGTCAGGGGACGACCACGACCCCGTCGCTGGAAAGGCTGCCGTCGCAGGGAAGGCCCCCGTCGCGGGGAAAGCCCGGATCGACGACCGCGCCGCTCCCGGCGTCGACGACGACCCAGGGCCCGGCGCCCCCCGTGACGACGACGCCGTCGGAGACGATCTCCCCCGCCGGCGGGCAGGGGGCCTCGATCAGGCCGCCGTCGGCGGCGACGACGCCGGCGCACGGGTCGGCGCCGGCCGCGGCCACGCTGCCCGGGTGCGGCGACACGGCGACGGGGGCTGCGGCGACCGGGGCGGGCACCGGCCCGGGCGCGGGCTGCGGCGTGGCGTAGCCCGGGGGCTGGGGGTAGACCGGCGGCGCGAGCGGCGGGGCGAAGGCGTACTGCCCGCGGTCGTGCGCGCAGCCGGCGGCCAGGAGGGCGAGCAGGACGGCACAGCGTGCACGGGGCATGGCGGACCTCGACGGGGGCGGGACGCTACGGCGCCGCCCGGCCACCGTCAAGGCGACAAGGCCGCGTGGGGGCGGCCGTCGGGCCGCCGGTCGCCCCGATCACCCCGCCCGCGGCGGGCGGGCACCCTCAGCCGCGGCCTCCCCTGCCCCGGCCGCCTCCAGCAGCGCGATGCTCGCGGTGAAGCCGTGGAGGAAGTTGCGCTTGCCGATCGGGCCGATCTCCCCCTGGGCGAAGAAGCCGGTCACCGGCAGCGCCCCGAGGCAATCCTGGATCGCCCGGGCGTCGTGGTGCGGCTCGGGGAAAAGGCGCGTGCCGCGGCCGTTGCAGGTGAAGGCGAGGGCCCCGGCGGGCGCGGGCGATGCGGCGGCGGCGAGGAGGTGGAGGAGATCCTCGTGGGCGGTGCCGGCGTCGCGCACGTGGAACTGCACCGTCTGGCCGGTGCGCACGAGGTCGCCCACGGCGATCACCCCGGTGTCGGGATCGGCGCCGACGACGTTGCGCACCAGGAAGTCGCCGCGCTTGAAGCGCTCCTGGTATTCGCTCGCCACGCGGCCGATGTGCAGCGACGAGCGCACGAGCTGCCGGTCGACCTCGTCGATCTCGGCGTACACCTCGCGGAGCCGCTCGAGCGCGGGGCGGCCGCCGAGCTCGACGATCACGTTCTCCTCGGCGCGCGTGATCACCATCGGCCGCCCGATGGGGCGGCAGCCCTGCGAGACCACCGGCCGGATCCGCGCCGCGCCGCCGATCACCACCCCCACCGCGCCGCAGTCGGAGAGGTGGCCGCCGGCCACGAGGGTGTTGGAGCCGGGCGTCCAGCCGGCGCTGGCCATGCCCCCCACGATCGGCAGCCCGGGGCGGTCGCGCTCCATGCGCGCGATGAAGGAATCGACGGGGAAGGAGAAGGGGTCGGCCAGGAGCAGCATGCCCGCCCCCTCCGGCCAGCCGTGCTCGAGCGCCTTCGGCCAGCCGACGAAGGTGCCGCCGTCGGGGGTCGGCGAATACTCGAGCGCGAACGTCTCCACCACCGCGCCCGGCAGGTGCGCGAGCCACACCGTGACGGCCGGCCCCGACTCGTACTCCGTGGCGCCGGCGAGCACGGCCTCGGCGGAGGTGGCGATCACGGCGCGGATGCCGAGGGTGTCGGCGAGGCCGTCGAGCGCCGGCCGGACCTCGGCCCCGTGGGCCGCCGACACGAAGACCACCGCCAGATCGGGGGCGGCGCCGCCGGGGAGCCCGGCGCGGGCCCGCTCGGCCGCCTCGGCGAGCGCCCGGCCGAGATCGGGCTCGACCGACGCACCGGCACCGCAGCGCGGGGCTTCACGGAAGGCGGCGGCGGAGTCGACCATGGCGGCGTGTGCCCGAACGCGTCAGGTGACGATGTCGGCGAAGGTGGCGACGACGGGATGGTCGAAGGCGGCCTCCGAGGGCCGGTTGCCCGGGCGGTCGGCGAGGGCCGTCTGCATGCCGGCGCGCCGGGCGGCGTCGAGCTCGGCGCCGACGTCGCTGACGAACAGCACCTGCCGCGGCTCGAGCCCCATGTCGGCGGCGATCGCCTCGTAGCTGGCCGCCTCGCGCTTCGGGCCGGTGGTCGTGTCGTAGTGGCCGCGGAGCCAGGGGAGCAGGTCGCCGGCGGCGGTATGGCCGAAGAACAGCCGCTGGGCCTCGATCGAGCCGGAGGAGTAGATGCGCACGTCGAGGCCGGAGTCGGCCCAGATCGCGAGCGCCGCAGGCACGTCGTCGAAGACGTGGGCCACGAGCTCCCCGGACTCGAAGCCGCTCCGCCAGATCCGCCCCTGGAGATCCTTGAGGGGCCCGAACTTCGCGTCGCGCCCCATCAGCACCAGCGCCGCGGCCGTCCCGCGGGCCGCGTCGGGGGCGGCGTCGGGCGGCGCCGGATCCCCCGCCTCGGCGCGGATCGGGCCGAGCAGCGCGTGGATCGCCGGATCGTGGGCGTGGCGGTCGAGGAAGGCGCCGACGTGCCGCCGCGCGAAGGGGAACAGCACCTCCTCCACGAACGCCAGCGACGACGTCGTGCCCTCGACGTCGAGCAGCACGCCGCGGCCGTCGAAGAGGATCACGGCGCCGCTCCCCGGCTCCCGGGGACCCACGCCGGCCCGAGGCACATCGGCATGTAGCCCTCGTGCACGCCCCCCTCCACGTAGTGCGGCGTCCAGCCGGAGGTGTCCTGGAAGAGGCGGATCGCCCGGATGCGCCGGTCGTCGCAGAGGTCGAACCAGTGCTTCGTGTCGCGCGGCACGCTGATCAGGTCGCCGGCCCCCACCTCGATGGCGAACACCGTGTCGGCCCCGTCGGGCGCGGTGCCGTGGATGTGGAACACCCCCCGGCCCTGGAGGATGAAGCGCACCTCGTCCTCGGTGTGGGTGTGCTCCTTGGCGAACTTCGCCAGCATGGCGTCGAGATTCGGGGTGTCGGGGTAGACGTCGATCACGTCGGCGGTCACGAAGCCGCCGCGTGCCTTGAGCTCGTCGATCTCCGGCGCGTAGGCGGCGAGGATCCTCTCGGCCGGGGCGGCGGGATCGACGCGGTCCTCGAGCGGCCAGATCTCGTGGTGGATGCCGTGGTCGGCCAGGAAGGCGCGCACGGCCTCGAGGCCGCTGATCCGCCGGGCCTCGGCCGGGACGGTGACGGTCGCCATGGGGTCGGTCTCCGGGGGAACGGGGTCAGGCGCGGTCGGGGCGGATGTCGCGCGACCGGGCCACGACCTCGAAGAGGAACTCGTGGATCTCGATGTGGCGGCGCGCCTCGGCCAGGTCGCGCCCCCAGGTGTAGAGGCCGTGGCCGGCGAGGAGGAAGCCGTGGAAGGGGGGCCGCGCCGGGTCGCTCCAGTCGGCCGCCGCGAAGCGCTCCCGGATCGTCCGGGCCAGGGCCGGCATGTCCTGGGAGTTGGCGAAGATCGGCACCTCCTCGCGGGTGGCGTGGGTGCCGATGCCGTCGAGCCCCTTGAGCATCTCCCACCCCTCGAGCACGAGCGCCCCCTGGGAGGCGTGCGCGGCGGAGAGGACGGTGGCCCACACCGAGTGGGTGTGGAGGATCGCCCCCACGGAGGGAACGAGCTCGGCCACGAGGCAGTGGAGGAGCGTCTCGGCGGACGACTTCCTCCCCGAGCCGTCGCAGGGCCGGCCGGCGGCGTCGACGCGGACGAAGTCCTGGCGCTGCAGGGCCGACTTGTCCTTGCCGCTGACGGTGATCAGCAGCTCCAGGGGCTCGCGCGACGCGACCACGCTGTAGTTGCTGCTGGTGCCGAGCGACCAGCCGCGGCCGTGGAACTCCCGCCCCACGGCGCGGAGGAGGTCGACGGCGTCGGCGGGGGCGGGCGCGGGGTCGTGGGGCACGGCGTCGGGGCTCGCGGCGGGGCGGAAAGCCAGCACTGTAGGTGAGCCGGTCGGGCGTGGCAATTCGCCCGGGCGGGGCCCGCGGCGGGGGCGGAAGCGATCAGCGGGCGCCGGCCGGCGGCGGGGCGAGATGGAGGCCGTCGAGGCGAATCTCGAGCGCCGGGGCGCCCCAGGAGTCGAAGCCGATCCCGATCTCGGCGGCCTCCGTCAGCGCCGCCCCCTCGCGCGTCCAGTTCCCGCCGCCCTCGAGGGGCGCCTCGACGCGCAGCCACCCCTCGCGCGCCTCCGTCGACGGGGGCGTGGCGAGGAGATCCTGCTTCGGCAGGAGCGTCGCGGTGCGCCCGGAGCGGTCGCGGAGCACGAAGCGCGGGTTGCCGTCCTGCCAGGCCGGCACGTTGGGATTCCGGGCCCGGATCCAGACCACGATCGATCCGCCGGCGGGGAGCGCGAGGCCGGCGCCGTCGAAGGTGCGCACGAGCGTCGCGCGGCCGCCGCCGTAGGGGTCGAGGCGGGCGAGCACGCTCGCCTCCCCCGCGATCGCGTCACCGTCCCAGGCGAAGGCCGCGCGCGACGCGGGGTCGTCGAGGCGCCAGCCCGCCGGGGGCGCGGCGGCGTCGGCGCCCGCCTCCGGCTCGGTGCCGGTCTCGGCGGCG
>CAISKG010000550.1 GCA_903885855.1 uncultured Planctomycetaceae bacterium | reverse complement strand
TCGTCCTCGGCGTCGCGCGGGCGCTGCGGCCGCGCGTCGCGGCCGCCCCGGGGGGGGATCGGCGCGGAGCGGGCGCCGTCGAAGCGCTCGATCACCAGCGGGTCGCTCGAGCGCAGGTCGCCGATCCGCAGCGCCGCCTTCCCGGAAAGCAGGTCGTCGACGATCGGGCCCACCACGTCCGCCCGCCAGCCCGTGGCCAGCAGCGGCTCGCGGTCGCCGTGGTGGTAGCCGAGCTTCCAGGCCAGCAGGTCGCGCATGTCGGAGGCGGTGCCGACCAGCGCCGGGGCGAGTTGCATCTGCCGGCAGGAGCCGGCCAGGGCGGTGGCCAGGAACTGCCCCAGCACCGCCAGTTGCGACGGCGGCGCGCGGAACTTCTCCCCGCCGGGGCACTCGTCGTCGGGGATCTCGAGCCCGCGCCGGATCGCCTCGGAGATGCCCCCGAGGATGTGGCGCAGGTCGGATCGCTGCATGCCGCGGATGGCGGAGATCTGCTTGGGGTCGTCGCTGCGCCGCTTGCAGAGCTCGACGAGCAGGTCGTCCCGCAGCACCCGCTTCGGGGGCATGTCGCGCGACTCGGCCACCCCGTCGCGCCAGTGCCACAGCTCGCGGGCCACCGCCAGTTCGCGGCGCGACAGGCCCGACAGGCCCGACACGCGGCGCCAGCGCTTCCGCACGAACGACTCCTCCACGTCGTCCTGCCAGCTGGCCATCTCCTCGTCCATCCAGGACGTGCGGCCGAGCGACTCGAGCTTGGCCTCGATCTTCCGCCAGATCTTCTCGAGGTGGCGGACGTCGTCGAGGGCGTAGTCGAGCTGCGCCTGCGAGAGCGGGCGCTGCCGCCAGTCGGTGCGCGTCTCCCCCTTGTTGGTGGGGAGGTTGAGGAAGCGGCGCACGATCGAGGCGTAGCCGGAGGGGAAGTCGTGGTCGACGAGGCCCGCCCCCACCTGGACGTCGAACAGCTTCGACGGCCGGGCCTGGATGGCATGGAGGATGAAGCCCATCTCCTCGCGGCCCGCGTGGACGACCGTCGTCCGGCCGGGCTCGGCCAGGAGCCGCCAGAACGGGACGAGGTCGCGGGCCTTGAGGGTGTCGATCACCGCGAGGATCCCCGGCGCCGCCACCTGCACCAGGCACAGCTGGCTGCGGTAGGTGTGCTCGGAGACGAACTCGGTGTCGAAGGCCAGGAAGGGGTGGCGGGCGAGCCGCCCCACGAGATCGCGCACCTGCTCGTCGCAGGTGACGTGCTCGAAGGAGTCGGGCGGGAGGGTGTGGGACACGGGCGGAGGGCTGCCGGGGGACGCCGCGGGGCGTCAGAGGAAGAGGAAGGAGACCAACGCGAAGATCGGCAGGAGGATGCCGAACGACCAGAGCATGTAGCCGAAGAAACTCGGCATCTTCACCCCGGACTGCTCCGCGATCGCCTTGACCATGAAATTCGGGCCGTTCCCGATGTAGGTCATCGCCCCCAAGAATACGGCACCGAGACTGATCCCCGCCAGCCGACCCACCTCGACCCCCGCCATCGTGGCCCCCTCGGCGGGCAGTGCCTGCGCCGTCTTGAAGAACACGAGGTAGGTGGGGGCGTTGTCGAGGAAGCTCGACAGGAACCCCGTGGCCCAGAAGAAGGCCCGGGGCGAATCGAGCCCCAGGTCCTCGCCGCGCGCGTGGAGGATCTCGAGGGCGGGCTGCATGCAGACGAAGATCCCCAGGAACAGCGCCGCCACCTCGAGGATCGCGCCGTAGGTGAAGCCGTTGGCGGTGCGGATGCGGCCGTCGCCGAGGACGAGCGACAAGAGCGCCACGAGCAGGAGCGCCGCCTCGCGCAGGTAGACCCACGGGTGCCAGTCGGTGCCGGGGAGGGACTTGGTGGGGTCGAGCAGCGCCACCGCGCCGATCGCCGCCACCAGAAGCGGCAGATTGGGAAGCAAGCCGCGGATCCGCAGCGGCGTGGTCTGCGTCTCGTCGCGGGTCACGTCGCACGCCGACTCACGCGGATGGGCGAGGAAGGTGTCCCAGGCCCAGTAGGCGGCGATGATCGCGCCGTTGGTCAGGAGCCAGGGCCGCCACAGCGAGGTCGTCCAGAAGAACTCCACCCCCTCGAGGTAGCCGAGGAACAGGGGCGGATCGCCGATCGGCAGCAACAGACCGCCGCAGTTGCAGACGGCGAAGATGAAGAACACCACCGTGTGGCCCACGTGCCGGCGCTCGCGGTTGGTCTCGAGGAGGGGCCGGATGAGGAGCATGGCCGCGCCGGTGGTGCCGATGAAGCTCGCCAGCAGCGCGCCCAGGCCGATGAAGGTGGCGTTGGTCGTCGGCGAGGCGACGAGATCCCCCTCGATGCGCACGCCGCCGGTGACGACGTACAGCGCGAGGAGCAGGGTGATGAAGGGGACGTACTCGGCGAGGATCGCGTTGGCCAGGACGGCGCCGGTGGCGGCCCACGACGGCCCCGTCGCCGCGGGAGCCACCACGGCGTGGGCGGGGAAGTGGAGATCGACGGGATGCCGGTGGGCGAGGAGGTAGTAGGCCAGCGTGGCGGCCGCCAGCAGCAGGGCCACGACGAGCTTGCTCGAGTTGTGCTCCCACCAGTGGGCGACCGCCGGCGCGAGCGGGAAGGCGGCGATCGCGGCCAGAAGGAGCACGAAGGGGAGCGTCGTGGCCAGCGGCGGCGTGCCGTGCGCGTGGGGCGCGTCGGCGGGGGCGGCAGCGGCGTCGCCGGTCGCCGGCGCGGCGGCGTCGGTCCCGTCCGGGCCGCCGAAGTTGTCGAGCGCCTGGCGGAGTTGGTCGACCGCGTTGGCGGCATGGCCGTGGGCGACGATCCTCCGCGTGGCGGCCTGCGGATAGCCGAGCAGGCAGGCCACCGCATAGGCGGCCAGGAGGCCCGCGAACAGGATTCCACCGCGGCCGGCCGGCGGCGGCGCGTAGGGGGCCGCCGGCGTCGCGGCGGGAGCGGGCGAGTCGTGCATGGAGGCGGGATCCACATGGGGGCCGGCGGCGGACGGAGGCCCGGCGGCGGAGGGGAATGGTAAAACAGTCGGCGGGTCCCGCGAAAGCGCGTTTCCGGCGGGCGCCGTGGCGCCGCTGGCCCTGCCGTTCCGCCGCGCCTTCCCCTCGCATCTCCCGGGGTTCCGCACGCGTCATGCATCGAGCGAGCGATCCGCACGGCACCGGGGAGGCGTGCACGCCGGCGCCGGCCGCCGCATCCCCCGGGGCACGCCGTGTGTGGCTGCGGGGCAACCGTCGCGCGGCGGCCGCGGCGCTTTGCGGCGGCGCCGTCGTGGCGCTGGTGCTGGTGCTCGTCGTGCGCGCCGTGGCGGGCGCGTGGCCGTGGCGCGTGGGCGTCG
>CAISKG010000549.1 GCA_903885855.1 uncultured Planctomycetaceae bacterium | reverse complement strand
TGGGCGGCGGCGAGGCGCGTGTTCTGGGCGCCGGTGCCCACCACGACCGGCAGCCCGGCCTCGACCAGCCGGCGCACGCCCGCCTGCCGGTCGGCGTCCGACAACAGCGGCCAGTCGCCCATCGAGCCGCAGTACACCACCGCGCTCATGCCGGCCCCCACGAGCCGCCGCGCGGTGGCCACGAGGGCCCCGTGGTCGATCTCCCCCCCGGCGCGGCAGGGGGTCATGAGGGCGGGCATGCAGCCGCGGAACACGTCCGAGCCGTCGGGCATGGGGGGATCTCCGGCGGGGGCTCCGCCGGTCCGGCGGACGGGGCGGGGGGGTCAGTCGCGGATGCGCTTGGAGAGGCTCTCGCCGAGGCGCGTCACGGTGGAGCTGAAGTCGTCGCGCGACAGGTGCACGCGGATGAGGTGGAGCCCGGGCGGGTCGGCCATCGCCGCGCGGAGGGCGCGGTCGAAGTCCCCCTCGGTGCGCACCTCGTGGCCGGTGCCGCCGCCGAGGATCTCCGGGAGCCGCTCGTAGCGCCAGGGGTTGATGTCGTTGAAGGAGCCGTCGAGGAGCACGCGCTCCGTGCCGTAGCCGGCGTTGTCGAGGACGATCACCACCGCCGGCTGGCGGCGGCCCACGATCGTGGAGAGCTCCATCCCGGTCATCTGGAAGGCGCCGTCGCCGACCACCGTCACCACGCGCAGCTCCGGCTTGGCGCAGCGCGCCCCGAGCGTGGCGGGCACGGCGAAGCCCATCGAGGTGTAGTAGGCGGGCGACATGTATTCGGTCTGCCCGCGGATCACCAGTTCGCTGGTGGCGAAGAGCGAGTCGCCCACGTCGGCGATCACGATGGTGCGCTCGTCGAGGGCCTCGTTCAGGCGGCGGATGAGGCGGGCGATCGTGATCGGCGCGTCGGGCACGAGCTCCCACGCGCCGGCGACCGCCGAGGGGCCCGGCGGGAGGACGCGCGGCGCCCCGCGCGGGGCCGCCTTGGCCAGTTCGCGGATGAAGTCCTCGAGGAGCACGCCTTGGAAGTGGTGGTGGCTGATGCGCAGGTCGTCGCTGGTGGCGTGGATCGTGCGCCGCGGGTCGAGGTTGGCGGTGAAGATGCCGAGGTCGATGTCGGTGAGGATCGTGCCGAGGAGGATCCGGCAGTCGCTCGACTCGACGAACTCGGTCACCTCCGGCCGCCCCATCCCCCCCTCGTAGAGCCCGACGTAGAGCGGATGGACCTCGCTGACGACGCTCTTGCCCAGGAGCGTGGAGGCGACGGCGATGCCCGAGGCCTCGGCCAGCGCGATCGACTCCGCCTGCAGGCCGTACCGGTGGAGCTCGACGCCGGCGATGATCACCGGTGCCTTCGCCTCCTCGATCCGCTCCACCGCCTCCTTGACCGCCTCGGCGAGCGCGGCCGGATCGCTCTGCCGCGGGGGGGAGGAATAGGGGCGGATGGAATCGGGCACGACGTCGACCATGTCGCGCGGCAGTTCGATGTACACCGGCCGCTTCTGCCGGAAGCAGATGTCGAGGACGCGGTCGATCTCGCGGAAGGCGGTGTCGGCCTCGGTGATCTCGGTGCAGGCGGCGCACACCTTCTGGAAGACCTCGTACTGCGTCGTCCAGTCGCGGACGCAGTGATGCAGCAGCGGCCGCTCGCTGCGCTCGCCGAGGCCCGGGGCGCCCGAGATCACCACCACGGGCGTCTTCTCCGCCCAGGCGCCGGCGATCGAATTGACCACCGACAGCCCCCCCACGCCGTAGGTGACGCACACCGCCCCCATGCCGACGAGGCGGGCGTAGGCGTCGGCGGCGTAGCCGGCGCAGTCCTCGCGCGTGCAATTCACCAGATCGAGCGGACTGCGCTCGAGCATCGAGTAGAAGCGCAGCACGTAGTCGCCCGGCACGCCGAAGACGTGGCGGATCTGGTAGTCGGCGAGACGGCGGATCAGGTATTCGCCGATCGACAGCTGGGTGATGCTGCGCGAGCGGTCGACGGAGCGCGGCTGGGGCATGGGGGCGTCTCCTCGGGCGGGGGCGACGGCGGTCGGCGGACGGCCGCCGGGATCACCACAGCGTCTTGCCGCCGTTGACGGCGATCGTCTGGCCGGTCACGAAGGCCGCCTCGTCGCTGGCGAGGTAGGCCGCGGCCCAGCCCACGTCGTCGGGCAGGCCCCAACGGCCGGCGGGGATGGTGGCCAGGTAGGCGTCCTTGTCGGCCTGCGGGTCGTTGGCATGGCGCTCCACGGGGATCCATCCGGGCGCGATCATGTTGACCGTGATCCCGTGCGGCGCCAGTTCGCGGGCCATGCTCCGCGACCAGCCCGTCTGGCCCCCCTTGGCGGCGACGTAGGCGGAGAAGGGGGAGACGCCGAGGTGGAAGACCTCGCTGGTGATGTTGATCAGCCGCCCGGTGCCGCGCTCCTTCATCGAGGGCAGCGCGCGGCGGGCGAGGAGGTAGGGGCTCTTCACGAAGAAGTCGAGCATCTGCTGGTAGAAGGCCCAGTCGTACTCCTCGATCGGCCGCTGCGGCTGCTCGGGGGTGGCGTTGATCACGACGATGTCGACGGCGCCGAGCATCCGCTCGATCCCCATGAACATCCCGTCGATCTCGGCGGAGTCGGTGACGTCGGCGCGGTACAGGTCGGCGGTCACGCCGGCGTCGCGGACCTCGTGGAGCGCCTTCTCGGCGCGGGCCTGGTTGTTGGCGTAGTTCATCGCCACCTTGGCCCCGGCCAGGCCCAGGCAACGCGCCATGGCGAGGCCCAGGCCGGTGGAGGAGCCGGTGACGAGGGCGACCTTGCCGGCGAGGGAGAAAGGGGGGCGGGTGGGGGCGGTCATGGGGGGTGCGGGGTTCGGGGAAGGGGTATGGCGATCGCCGGAGGACGCGGTCGCCAAGGGCGGCACCGGGGCGGGAGACTCGCGCCGGCAGGGGGACGAATGCCGAGGGAATGATAGCCGGATGTCCGCGCCCCTGCGCCGTCGATCCGGGCCGCGGTGCGCGGGGGCGGGGGGGAATCCGCTCGCCACCGGCGTCACCCCGGCGCAGGCTACAATGATCGGCACGCGAGGCCCGAGTCGACCAGTGAAGCCGCCCCCCGTTCTCCGCCGATCGTCGCCGCTGTTGAGCGTCTTGGCCATCGGCCTGGCCATGGCGGCGCAGGGCGTCCATGCCCAGGCCCCGGCCGACTTCGCCCGCGACATCCAGCCGCTCCTGGCCCGGCGCTGCTACGCCTGCCACGGCCCCGACACCCAGGAGGCCGGCCTGCGCCTCGACGACGCCGCCGCGGCCACCGCGGCGCTCGCCTCCGGCGGCCGGGCCATCGTGCCGGCGGACGCGGCCGCGGGCACGATCCTGGAGCGGATCACCTCCGACGACCCCGACCTCCGCATGCCGCCGGAGGGCCCCCGGCTCACCGCCGGGCAGGTGGCGGCGATCGAGGCGTGGATCGCGGCGGGAGCGCGGTTCGAGGAGCACTGGGCCTTCCGCCCCCCCGTCCGCCCGCCGGTGCCGGCGATCGACGGCGCACGATTCCCCGCCGTCGCCGCCGACCCCGCCAACCCGCCCGGCGCGATCGACGCCTTCATCCTCGAGGGGCTCGAGGCGCGCGGCCTTCCCGCCCCGGCCCTCGCCGACAAGCGCACGCTCCTGCGCCGGGCCACCTACGACCTCACCGGCCTGCCTCCGAGCGAGGCCGAGCTCGAGGCCTTCCTCGCCGACGAGTCGGCCGGCGCCTGGGAGCGCGTGGTCGATCGCCTCCTCGCCTCGCCGCACTACGGCGAGCGGTGGGGGCGGCACTGGCTCGACCTCGTCCGCTACGCCGACACCAACTCCTTCGAGCGCGACGGCGACAAGCCCCACTCGTGGCGCTACCGCGACTGGGTGATCCGCGCCCTCAACGCCGACACCCCCTTCGACCGTTTCGCCACCGAGCAGATCGCCGGCGACGAACTCCCCGACCCCTCCCCCGACGCGCTGGTGGCCACCGGCTTCTACCGGCTCGGCCTCTGGGACGACGAGCCGGCCGACCGGCTCCAGGCACGCTACGACTGGCTCGACGACATCGTCGCCACCACCGCCCAGACCTTCCTCGGCCTCACGATCAACTGCGCCCGCTGCCACGACCACAAGATCGACCCCCTGCCGCAGCGCGACTACTACGGCCTCCTGGCCTTCGTCACGAACGTCACCCCCATGGCCAACGGCGGGGATGCGATCGAGCGGCCGCTCTTCGCCGACGCCGCGGCGCGGGCCGCCCACGACGCGGCGGTGGCCGATCTCGCCCGGCGCCGCGACCTGGCGCAGGCCGAGGTGACCGCGATCGAGGCGCGCTTCCGCGAGGCGGTCGAGAAGCTCGCCCCTGCCGCGGCCGCCGGCGGCGACATCGACGACCTGCGCTTCCGTTTCTACCGCGACAGCTGGCAGCGGCTCCCCGACTTCGATCTCCTCAAGGCGGAGGAGGAGGGGGAGGTGCCCGGGGGCCTGCTCGACATCGGCGTGGCGCCGTCGCTGCGGCCGGAGTCGTTCGGCTACGTCTTCACCGGCGTCCTCAAGGTGCCCGCGGAGGGCGACTACACCTTCACGCTCGATTCCGACGACGGCTCGAGGCTCTCGATCGACGGCCGGACGGTGCTGGAGTACGACGGCATCCACGGGGTGGGATCGCCGCGGACGGCCACCGTGCGGCTCCGCGCCGGCCGCCTGCCGCTGCGCGTCGACTATTTCCAGGGGCCGTCCGGCGACCGGGCTCTCGCGCTCTCCTGGGCGGCGCCCGAGGGGGTGTCGCGGCCGCTCTCCGCCGGGCCGCGCTCCAAGCGGCGCCGGGAGGCCCAGGAGCTCGCCGCGGCGATCCGCGCCGACGGCCCCCGGCTCCTCGGGGCGGAGGGCTTCGCCGCCTGGGAGAAGGCCACCGCCGCGCTCGAGCGCCTCAAGCGCGAGGAGGTGCCGGTGGAGAAGGGGCTCGTCGTCAGCGAGCACGGCCCGCAGGCGCCGGAGACGTTCGTCCTCTACCGCGGCAACCCGCACGCCGAGACCGGGCCCGAGCAGCGCGTGGAGCCGTCGTTCCCCGCGATCCTCAAGGCCCCGCTGCCCGTCATCCCGCCGCCGGCCGACGGGGCGCGCTCGAGCGGCCGGCGCACGGCGCTGGCCGCCTGGATCACCTCCCCGGACAACCCCCTCACCGCGCGCGTGATGGCCAACCGCGTCTGGCAGCACCACTTCGGCCGGGGCATCGTGCGCTCGACGAGCAACTTCGGCCTGGCCGGCGATCCCCCCACGCATCCGGCGCTCCTCGATTGGCTGGCCACGGAGCTGGTGGCGGGCGGCTGGCGCCTCAAGGCCCTCCACAAGACGATCATGCTGTCGCGCGCCTACCGGGCGTCGTCGGCCGCCGATCCCGCGGCGCTCGCCGCCGACCCGCTCAACGACTCCTTCTGGCGCTTCGACATGCGCCGGCTCTCGGCGGAGGAGATCCGCGACTCGATCGTCGTCGCCAGCGGCCGCTTCAACCCGCGCATGGGGGGCCCGGGGGTGACCGTCGAGATCCCCGCCGCCGTCCTCGCCACCCAGTCGCAGCCGGGGAAGGGCTGGGGCACCGTACCGGAGGAGGAGCAGGGGCGGCGGGCGGTGTACATCAAGGTGAAGCGGTCGCTGCTCACGCCGCTGCTGTCCGACTTCGACGTGGCCGACACCGACACCTCCTGCCCGGTGCGCTTCGCCACCACCCAGCCGACCCAGGCGCTGGGGATGATGAACGGCGATTTCCTCCAGGGGCAGGCCAAGGCCTTCGCGGCACGGGTCCGCGCCGAGGCCGGCGGACCCGACGCGGCCGACGTGGCCGCCGAGGTGCGCCGCGCCTACCGGCTGGCCCTGGGGCGCGCACCGACCGAGGCGGAGGCCGCCCGGGGCGTGGCCCTCGTCGATCGCCTCGAGGAGGCCGACGGCGTCGGTCCGGGCCGGGCCCTGGAGCTGTTCTGCCTGATGCTGTTGAACCTCAACGAGTTCGTCTACCTCGACTGACGGCCACGGGCCGCGGGAGCCATCCCATGCAGGGAGATCGTCGGAACCGGCGCGGCGCCTTCTGCGGGCGCGCCCGCCGCGAGTTCCTCTGGGAGGCGGGGGCCTCGTTCACCGGCGTGGCGCTCTCCGGCCTCCTCGACGGCGGCTTCTTCGCCGGCCAGTCGCGCGCCGCCGACGGGGCGCGCGCCTGGGTGAATCCGCTGGCGGCCAAGCCGCCCCACTTCGCCCCGCGCGCGAAGAGCGTGATCTTCCTCTTCATGTACGGCGGCCCGAGCCACGTCGACACCTTCGACCACAAGCCGAAGCTCTACGACCTCGACGGCCAGACGATCGACGTGAAGACGAAGGGGCGCGGCGGCGAGAAGAACACGGGGCGCGTCGTCGGCCCGAAGTGGGAGTTCCACCCCCACGGCCAGTGCGGCAAGAAGGTCTCGACCCTCTTCCCCAACCTCGCCCGCCACGTCGACAAGATCGCCTTCCTCCATTCGATGACCGCCGATTCCCCGATCCACGGCTCGGCGATGCTGCAGATGAACTCGGGCAAGATCCAGTCGGGCGCGCCCTGCCTGGGATCGTGGGTCAATTACGGCCTGGGGAGCGTCAACGAGAATCTCCCCGGCTTCGTGGTCATGCTCGATCCCACCGGTGGGCCGATCTCGGGGGCCAAGAACTGGTCGAGCGGCTACATGCCCGCCACCTACCAGGGGACGCTGCTGCGTTCCAAGGGGGCGCCGATCCTCGACCTCGCGCCCCCCGACGACATGACCCTCGAGAGCCAGCGCGCGATCCTCGACGCCCTCCGCGAGGAGAACACCGCCCACCTCCTGGCCCGCGGCGACAACTCCGACCTGGCGGCCCGGATCGCCTCCTACGAGCTGGCCTGGAAGATGCAGGAGCACGCCCCGGAGGCGGTGGATCTCGCCGCCGAGACCGCCGAGACCAAGGCCCTCTACGGCCTCGATGAGCCGCGCACGGCCGACTTCGGCCGGCGCTGCCTGCTGGCCCGGCGCCTCGTGGAGCGCGGCGTGCGCTTCGTGCAGCTCTACTCCGGCGGGGCCCACAACGACGACAACTGGGACGCCCACGGCGATCTGGTGAAGAACCACGAGTTCCACGCCGGCAACACCGACCGTCCGATCGCGGCGCTCCTGGAGGATCTCGAGCGCACCGGCCTCCTCGACACGACGCTCGTGGTCTGGGGGGGAGAGTTCGGCCGGCAGCCCACCGCCGAGTACGCCGAGGGCACCGGCCGCGACCACAACGCCTACGGATTCACGATGTGGATGGCCGGGGGCGGGATCAAGGGCGGGGTGAGCGTGGGGGAGACCGACGAACTCGGCTCGGCGGCCGTGCTCCCGATCCACGACGGGCGCACCGGCTTCCACGTGCGGAGCCTCCACGCCACGGTCCTCCACTGCCTCGGCGTCGACCCCAACCGCCTCTCCTATTTCTTCGGCGGCCTCGACCAGAAGCTCGTCGGCGTGGAGCCGGTGGAGCCGATCCGCGAGATCCTCGCCTGAGCGGCGGCCGCGCGGGAATCAGAGATCGACCACGCGGAAGTCGCCCGGATCGGCCGGCCAGGCGCGGCCGAAGACGTGCCGCGTGCGCGGGTACTGGAGCGTCGACAGGCCGCGCAGCGACACCGACGCGACCCCGAAGGGCGTCCCGCCGTTGTCGAAGCGCACGCCGCGCAGGCTGACGGTCCCCACGTGCGTCGCGGCCACGCGCGAATCGATGAAGGAGTGGTTGGAGGCGTCGCGCAGCCCGCGCACGGTGAGCGAGACGAGCGCCGCGCCGGCCGCGAGATCGGCGCTCGTGGCGGGCAGCCCCGTCACCCCCGCGGACACGCCGGCGAGAATCGCCGAGGAGCGCATCCCGCCCACGGTCACCGGCCCCACGCTGCCGCCGGAGCGGACGGTGGTGCCGTCGAGCCATCCGCCGACCACGAGCGACCCGAGCGTGCGCCGCAGCGGCTCCACGCCCCGCTCGAGCGCCACCGTGGCGCCGGCCAGGTCGCCGCGCACCACGAGGCTCCCCAAGGCCGGCGCCGCGATCGTGCCGCCGCGGAAGTCGCCGCCGATGTCGACGGCGCCGATCGTGCCCACGGTGCGCAGGTCGCCGCGCATCCCCCCCTTGGCGACCACGAGCGACCCCAGCGACACGCCGGCGCCCTGGGTGCCCCGCACCACGACGTCGGCGTCGATCGGCCCGCCCGCGCGCACCGAGCGCACCGGACCGGCGAAGAGCAGCGCCGTGCGGTCGGAAGCGTCGCCGTCGCCGTCGACGTCCTCGGCCGCCACGCCCCCCGGCATCCCGTCGAGGTCGATCCCGAACAGGCCGGTCTTGAGGATCACCGAGCCGACCGCCGCGGTGTCGGAGGCGACGAAGGCGAGCGTGCCCGGGCTGCCGGTGCGGGCGTCGGCGATGGTGCCGATCCACGACGCGCCCCGGATCACCAGGCCCAGCCCCGTGGCCGCCTGCCGGCCGACGAGGGTCACCGAGACGATCGCGTCGTCGCGCCCGAAGCGCACCGCCACGCCGGCGGCCGACACGTCGCGCGGGCCGGCGGCGTCGTAGCACTCGACCGTCACGCGCCCCGAGGGGCTCGTGGCGACGACGCCCACGCGTTCCACCGTCCACACGCCCACCGCGGCCGGGGCCCCGGCCTGGCCCGCGTCGTCCACGGCGCGGGCGAAGAGCGTCTGCGCGCCCAGCGGCCAGCCGGCGGCGCTGCCGGTCCAGCGCCAGCCCGTCTCGTCGGCGGTGCCGGGCCCGAGGGCCTCGTCGGAGGCCTCGAGGATGCCGTCGCCGTCGGCGTCGCGGAAGAACTCCACCCGCGCCACCGAGCCGTCGGCATCGGCCGCCTCCCGCAGCAGCAGGTCGAAGGGCTCCGTGCCGAAGACCACCGCCCGCGAGGCGGCCAGGCCGGCGACGGTGGGCGCGGCGTTGGGCTGGGAGACGGCGACGCGCACGCCCACGGGATCGCGCGACAGCGCCCGGCCGTCGCTGGCGCGGATGCTGAAAGCCTCGATCGTGCCCGAGGCGTCGGCCGGCGCGGTCCAGACGAGCGTGCCGCCGGGGGAGAGCAGCGTCACGCCGGTGATCACCGGCAGCCCGCCGAGGGTGAGGCTGCCGACGGTCACCCCCTCGACGCGGAAGGAGATCGGCTCGCCGTCGGCGTCGGCCTCGTCGGCGGCGGCGAGCAGAGCGGCATGGCCGATCTCGAAGGCCCGCCCCGCCACCGCCCCCGGGAGCGTCGCCACCGTGGTGAGGGTGGGGGCGCGATTGGGATCGGCGGCCACCTGCACCGCGACCCTCACGGCCGTGGGCGAGGCGAGCAGGCCGTCCCAGGCCTTGATCGTGAAGGCCTCCACCGTGCCGGTGACGCCGGCCGGAGGGAGCCATTCCAGGGTCTGCGTGGGCGTGAGGAGCGTCACGCCGGGCACCACCTCGGTGCCGCCTGCGAGCAGCGTGCCGGCGAGCACCGCCTCGATGCGGAAGGAGAGCGGATCCCCCTCGGGGTCGGCCTCGTCGGCGGCCGCGGCCACCAGCGCGTGCGTCACGGCGAAGGGGGTGTCCTGGCGACCGCCGGCCAGCGTCGCGACGCCCGACAGCGTCGGCGCGCCGTTGCCCGCGGCCACCTCCACGCGCACCGCCACCTCGGTCGCCGAGGCCAGCGCGCCGTCCCAGGCGTCGACGGTGAAGGCGGCGAGCGTGCCGGTGGCGCCGGCAGCGGGGATCCAGGTGAGCGAACCGCCCGGGGCGAGGAGCGTGGTGCCGGGGGTGACCGCGGCGCCCCCCTGGAGGAGCGTGCCGCTGGTGACGGCGCGGATGCGGAATTGCACGCTGCCCCCGTCGGGATCGGACTCGTCGGCGGCCGCGGCGAGGGCGTCGTAGGTGATCGTGTAGGGGACGTCGCGCGAGGCACCGGCCAGCGTGGCGATCGTGGTCAGGGTGGGGGGGCGGTCGGGCAGCGGGAGGAAGTCGCGCTTCACGTTGCGCGTGGTGATCGACACGCCGGCGTGGGTCACGGGGCGCGGGAGGCCGGCCCCGGCGGCGACCACGGTGTAGGTGCCGGCGGGGAGGCGCAGCGTGTAGCCCCCCGTCGCCCAGGTGGTGGTCTCGAAGACCGACTGGTCGGAGGCGCGCGTGGCGGTGATCGTCACCCCGCCGAGGCCCTCGCCGGGGGTGTAG
>CAISKG010000548.1 GCA_903885855.1 uncultured Planctomycetaceae bacterium | reverse complement strand
GCCGGCGGCGCCGCGCCCGCCGGCGAGCAACGCCCCTCGGGATCGCGCGTGCGGAAGCTGCCCGGGATGGACGATGCCGGAGCCGAAGCCTAGACTTTCCAGGGCTTTACCGGGCCGTCGAACGGTGGGGGGCCGTCGTCCACCACCCGACCGGATCCGCCACACGGACGTGGTCTTCGCCGCCCCTCGGCGGGCCTCCCTCCGCAGCATGACGCTCCCCGCATGATGGCCGTCAGGCACGACACCCCCGCCGGACAGCGGCAAGGCCCGGCGCAGTCGCCGCGGTCGACGGGGGACGGCTGCCCGGTGGGCGAGGCGCTGGCGGCCGTGACGGCGCTGGTCGACCCGCGGCTGGAAGCGGCGCTGGCGCTCTCCGACGACGCGCCGCCGCGGCTCCTCGCCGCGATGCGCTACGCGCTGCTGGCTCCCGGCAAGCGGCTGCGCCCCGCGCTCGTGCTCTGGGCGGCGGAGGCCGTGGGAGACGCTCGGGGGCCGTCGCCGGCGACGCCGTCGTCCGCCGCCCTCGCCGCGGCCGCGGCCGTGGAGATGATCCACGCCTATTCGCTCGTCCACGACGATCTGCCCGCGATGGACGACGACGACCTGCGCCGCGGCCGTCCCACCTGCCACCGGGCCTTCGACGAGGCCACGGCCATCCTCTGCGGCGACGCCCTGCAGGCCCTCGCCTTCGAGACGCTCGCCGCCGGCCTCCCGCCGGCGGTGGCGGCGCGGGGCTGCGCGATCCTCGCCCGCGCGGCCGGGCCGGAGATGCTCGTCGGCGGCCAATCGGACGACCTGGCCGCCGAGCGCGGCTGGCTCGAGACGGAGCGCGCCGGCACCGGCGACGACCCGGTCGCCTGGATGGAACGCGTCCACCGCCGCAAGACCGGCGCGCTGTTCCGCGCGTCGCTGGCCCTGGGCGGCCTGGCGGCTGGGGCCGACGAGCCGAGCCTCGGGGCCCTCGACACCTTCGGCCGCGCCTTCGGCCTCGCCTTCCAGATCGCCGACGATCTCCTCGACGCCGAGGGGGACGCCGACGCGACCGGGAAGCGCGTGGGCAAGGACGCCGAACGCGGCAAGCTCACCTACCCCACCGTGCTCGGCGTCGACGCCAGCCGGCGGCACGCCCAGGCCCTCGTGCAGGAAGCCACCGCGGCCCTCGAGCCCTTCGCGGAGAGGGCCGCGACGCTCTGCCGCCTCGCCTCCTGGATCGTCTCCCGCGACCACTGACCTTTTCGTCCCCAGCACGCCAGGATCGCCCGACCATGGCCGACATCCTCCCCTCCATCATGTCTCCGCGGGACCTCGCCGGGCTTTCGATGGAGGACCTCGAGCGGCTCGCCGGCGAGATCCGCCGGTCGCTGACGGAGGTCGCCGCCTCGCGGACGGCCCACTTCGCCTCGAACCTCGGCGTCGTCGAGCTCTGCCTGGCGCTGCACCGCGTCTTCGACTTCAGCGAGGACCGCCTCATCTGGGACACCGGCCACCAGATCTATCCCCACAAGCTCGTCACCGGCCGCTTCGGCCGCTTCGGCACGATCCGCACCCGCGGGGGGCTGATGGGCTACCCCAACCCCGAGGAGAGCCCCTACGACCTGTTCATGACCGGCCATGCCGGCTGCAGCGTCTCCACGGCGCTCGGCCTGGCCAGCGGCGACGACCTCGCCGGCCAGGGGCAGCGCCGCAGCGTGGCCGTGATCGGCGACGGCGCCTTGCCGTCGGGGATCGTGTTCGAGGCCCTCAACAACGCCGGCTTCCTCAAGAAGCGGCTGCTGGTGATCCTCAACGACAACAAGATGTCGATCTGCCCGCGCGTGGGGGCGTTGGCGGAGTACCTCGACACCATCCGGGAGAATCCCTGGTACCGCGGCCTCAAGGCGCAGGCGGGGGGGATCATCAAGGGGGTGCCGGTGGTCGGCGAGTCGATGGAGCGGATGCTCCTCAACGTCAAGGACTCGCTCAAGGCCTCGCTCCACGGCGGGATGCTCTTCGAGAGCCTCGGGGTGCGCTACTTCGGCCCGGTGGAGGGGCACTCGCTCCCCAATCTCATCCGCTACCTCGAGCTCCTCAAGGACGCCGACGGCCCGGTGCTGCTCCACGTCCTCACCGAGAAGGGGCACGGCTTCAAGCCGGCCGAGGCCGATCCGGTGTTCTTCCACACCCCGGCGCCGTTCGAGTGCGACGACGACGACTGCGTGGTGGCGATCAAGAAGTCGTCCTCCCGGGCCTACACCGACGTCGCCGCCACCGCCATCGGCGCCTGCATGCGGCGTGACCCTCGCGTCACGGTGATCACCGCCGCGATGTGCCAGGGCAACAAGCTCGAGCCGGTGCGCGAGGCCTTCCCCGACCGCTTCTTCGACGTCGGGATCTGCGAGTCGCACGCCGTGGCCTTCGCCGCCGGGCAGGCCAAGGCGGGGGCGCGGCCGATCGTCGACATCTACAGCACGTTCCTCCAGCGCTCCTTCGACCAGGTGTTCCAGGAGGTGTCGCTGCAGAACCTGCCGGTCACGTTCATGCTCGACCGGGCGGGGCTCACCGGTCCCGACGGCCCCACGCACCACGGCTCCTACGATCTCGGCTACATGCGGCTCTTCCCCAACATGGCCGTGCTCGCGCCGGGCGACGAGCAGGACCTCGTGGCGATGCTCGACTGGGCGCTGTCCCATCCCGGGCCGGTCGCGATCCGCTACCCCAAGGCCACCGTCGAGAGCCACTCCGGCCCGCGCCAGCCGGTGGAGCTGGGCCGGTCGGAAACGATGCGGCGCGGCCGCGACGGCCTGATCGTGGCCTGCGGCACGCTCCTCGGAGCCGCGCTCGCCGCGGCCACCCGACTGGCCGCCGAGGGGCTCGAGGTGGGGGTGATCAACGCCCGCTTCGTGAAGCCGCTCGACCCGGCGATCCTCGAGGCGATCGAGGCGGCCCCCTGGACGGTGACCGTCGAGGAGAACGCCCTCCCGACCGGCTTCGGCTCGGCGGTGCTCGAGGCGGCCAACGACGCCCGGCTCGCCGCCGGGCCGATCGTGCGCCTCGGCCTCCCCGACCGCTTCGTCGAGCACGGCGAGCGGGCCGAACTGCTCGCCGAGTGCGGGCTCGACGCCGACGGGATCGCGGGCCTGTGCCGGCGGCTCGCCGGCCGGGAGGCGGTGCTGGCCACGGCCCGCGAACGGACCCGCTGACGGCCGGCCCGCTCCGCCCGCCGGCGGCCCTCCCCGAGGAACGCCCATGTCCGTGCCCCAACGGCTGCGATCGTCGTCGAAGGCCCCGCTGCGGGTGTCGATCGTGGGGCAGATGGGCATGCCGGGCGTCGCCGAGCTGGCCGGGCGGATCGAGCGGTCGCTCCGCACGCGCGGCCACGAGCCGGTCAGCCGCCTCGTCTCGGGGCCCGACTGGCACGGCGGCGGCTTCCTCCCGCCCGGCGCCGCGGCGCCCGATCTGGTGATCGTCCTCGGGGGCGACGGCACGATCCTGCGCACCGCCCGCTGGATGGGCTACGGCCAGGTGCCGGTGATGGGGGTCAACCTCGGCCACCTCGGCTTCCTCGCCGATTTCTCGCGCGACGAGGTGGACGACGTCCTCGACGAGGTGGCCGCGGGCCGCTATCGGCTCGTCGACCACCTGATGTTCGAGTGCGAGGTGCGGCGCGGCGGGAAGGTGGTGCGCGCGGAACTCGGGCTCAACGAGGCGTCGATCCACGCCGGCCCCCCCTTCTCGATGATCGACATCCACCTCCACGTCGACGGCGACCTGGCCACCACCTACCGCTGCGACGGCCTGATCGTCGCCACGCCGGTCGGCTCCACCGCCTACAGCCTCTCCGCCGGCGGCCCGCTGGTGCGCAAGGATCTCGCCGCCTTCGTGCTCACGCCGCTCAATCCCCACACCCTGACCACGCGGACCGTCGTCGACTCGGCCGAGCGCCGCTACGAGATCTCGGTGCCGCGGCCCAACGAGGGCTCGGCGTGCGTCGTCGACGGCCGGGTGATCGCCCCGCTCCTCCCCGGCGACAGCGTCCATGTGCGCCGGGCGGAGCCCCGCTTCTCCCTCCTCGAGACGCGGCACCACGGCTACTACCGCACGCTGCGCGAGAAACTCCACTGGGCCGGCGGCTTCCGCGGCGCCGGCCCGCGTTCCTCCGCCCCGCCCCCCGAGGGAACACCATGACGGGCCCCCGCCCCCCGCGCCGCGCCGGCGCCGCCCTGGCGCTCGTCGCCGCCTCCCTCGTCCTGCCGGGGGCCGGGCACGGCGCCCGCGGCGACGACGGGCCGGTGCGCCTCGCCTACCGCTTCCGCGCGGGGGAGGAAGTGGTGATGCAGGTCGCCCACCGGGCCCACAGCGACACGACGATCAACGGCGTGACGCAGTCCACCGAGACGGCCACGGAGTCGAAGAAGCGCTGGCGCGTGGTCGAGGTGACGCCCGACGGCAAGGCCACGATCGAGCATTCCGTCGACGACGTGACGATGTCGTCGCGCACGAGCGATCAGGGGGAGGTGCGCTGGAGCAGCGGCGGGGAGGCGCCCCCGCCGCCCGGCTACGAGGGGGTGCCGGGATCGCTCGGCCGCCCGCTGTCGCGCGTCGTCATCGACGGTGCCGGCCGGGTGCTGTCGCGCACCCAGCTCTTCCCCTCGCCCGAGTCGGCGACCGGCGATCTGATGGTGGTGCCGCTGCCGGACGACCCGGTCGAGCCCGGCGCCGAATGGACGGTGCCGCAGGAGCTCGTCGTGGAGGTGCCCGGCGGGCCGCGGCGGGCGGTGCGCACGCGGCTGCGCTACCGGCTGGCGGGGGTCCGCGACGATCTGGCGACGATCTCCGTCGACACCACCGTCCTCACGCCCGTCGACGACCCGCGGCTGGAGGCGCGGCTCATCGAGCGCATCTGGGACGGCACGATCGAGTTCGACGTCGCCACGGGGAGGGTCGTGAGCCGCTCCACCGGGATCGACCGGCGCGTGGTGGGCTTCAGCGGCGAGCAGTCGAGCGTCCGCTACCGCTCCTCGCTCGAGGAGCGCCTCGTCGCCGGGGCCGACGACCGAGACTGACCCCCCGGCCCGGCCGACCGTCGCGCCGCCGCGGGCGTCAGCCGGCCCGCAACGCCTCCTCCGCCCGGCGCAGCGCCTCGGAGATCTCCCATTCGGCCCCGGCCAGATGGATCGTGGTGCCGGAGGCGATCCATCCGTCCACGGTGCGCCCGGCGGAGATGACGGTGGAGTGGCTGCGCCGGCCGAAGTGCCGGCCGATCTCCGTCAGCGCCGCCGCGGTGTGCTTGCGTGCCAGGAACATCGCCAGGATGCGGGGATGATTCACCCGGCGCGACCGGCCGGGCGAATGGAGCGTGGCCGGCTCGATGCCGAAGGCCCGGCACACCGCCCGCTCGACGTCGGCGAGGCGCACGGCCCGGGAGCTGGCCCGCACCAGGTCGGCCAGGCACTCGCGCGCCATGCCGGCGTCGACCGGCAGGCCCGTCATGTGGCTCGTGGCCTCGAGGCGGTTGACGGCGCCGGCGAGCTCGCGGGCGTTGCGGGTCAGGCGGTCGGCGACGAAGCGGATCACGTCGGCGGGGAGATCGAGCCCGCGGCGGGCGGCCAGCGCCGCGACGATGCCCTCGCGGGTCGGGGCGTCGGGGGGGAGGATCGGCGCGCTCATCCCGCCGCGCAACCTGGCCTGGAGGTCGGCCCCCAACTCGCCGAGCCCCTCGGCGTCGCGGTCGGCCGTGAGGACCACCTGCCGCCCCGACCGGAGGAGCGCTTCGACGGTGTGGAGGAGCTCGGAAACGGTGGCCTTCTTGCCGGCGAGGAACTGGATGTCGTCCACGAGGAGCAGGTCGGCCGAGCGCAGCGACCGGCGGAAGCCGGGGAGACCGCGCCGCCCGTGGAGGGCGTCGAGGAAGGTCGTCGTGAACTGCTCCGCCGAGAGGAGCACCACGGCCGACCGGGAGCGGAGCTGCCGCGTCCTCAGGGCGATGGCCTCGAGGAGGTGCGATTTCCCGGTACCGGACGGGCCGTGGAGGAGCACCGGCGTCATCGCGCCGGGCCGCTCGGCCGCCATCGCCGCGGCGGCGTGGGCCATGCGGTTTCCCCCGCCGACGACGTACGCCTCGAGCGAAAGCGGGGCCCGTGCCGGGGAGGCCTGACGTGCCGGGTGGGGCTCGGCGGGGGCCTCGGGCTCCTCCGCCGGGACCAGGGCCCGCGGCTCCGCCACCCGCAGCAGGGATGTGCCGGTCGCCCGGGGGGGCGAGGGGACGGGCCCGGCCGCCCCGTCCGCCGGGGGAGCCGGCCCCGCATCGGGGGCGTCCGGCACGAGCTCGATCCGCACCCCCTCCTCGCCGAGCGCCTCGCGCACCGCGGCGGCCAGATCGGCCCGGAACGTGCGCTGGATCAGGCCGTGGCTGAGGGAATTTCCCGCCACCAGCGTGACGACGAGGCCGCCGTCGGCACCACGCTCGAGCTGGAGGCGCGTCTCGCCGCCGAACCAGACGTCGTGGCGGTCGCTGCCGATCCGCGCCCGGAAGGCGTCGCGGATCGAGCCGACGGGATCGTCCCCTCCGTGCGTTCGCACCACAGCGCTTCCTTGCTGGTGTCGTCGGTGATCGCCCCCTCCGTGGGCGGCAGGCTGTCCGGTGCCGACCGGGACGCGCCCCGCGACGGGGCGACGCCGACGCCGCGGGGTCTTGTCGTGGTTCGCATCCATCCCTGGAACGCATCCCCTGCGGCGACGGGGCGCGAGTATAGGGGGGCGTGGGGGGCTGTCAAACGACCGGGCCTTCCGT
>CAISKG010000547.1 GCA_903885855.1 uncultured Planctomycetaceae bacterium | reverse complement strand
GTGCCGACGGCGACGCCGGCCGTGATCCCCACGCGGCCGTCCTTGTAGGACGACGTCTTGGGACGGGCGATGTTCGTGTCGGTGCCGGTCGCCTTCACCTCGACCGCATCGCGGGCCTCGATCGTCGAGCCGGCGGCGAGATCCACCGTCGAGGCCGTATGCTGCACCGAGACCGCCGCGGAGAAGGCGGTGTTGTTGGGGTTGGTAGGATTGACGCCCTGGTTCAAGTAGACGCGGGCCTTCATCGTCGTCGAGTTGACGACGTCGGACGTGATCGCCACGTCGGAGTTGGTCGAAACGATGCTGGCCCCGGAGCCGACGCTCACGCTCGAGCGGACGTCGCTGTAGGCCACGCCGCCCGCGAAGCTCCAGTTCGTCGAGGTGCCGGTCTTCTGCTGCAGAAGGTCCATCACCACCGACCACCGGGCCCGCGCGTCGGCCTGGGCGACGGCCTTGGCGTCGAGCGTGACGCTGCCGGAGCCGGTGATCGACACGCTCTCCGCGACGGTCAGCCGCGACTCCGGCTGTTTGATGACGACGGAGATCGGCAGGGCGAGGATGTGATTGAGCGTGTTGGTCGCCTGCTTGAGCCACGCGCCCACGACCGGCATGTGGACCGTGTCCTCCCACCACTGCGGCAGCGCGTCGCCCGAGACGACGTCCAGCCTGACCGTGCCCCCGTCGATCGTCGCATTCCTGCCGACGTTGATCGACGCCTCCTGGCCACCCGCCGAGGCGAAGTTCGCGTAGAACTGATTGACGAGCGACAGGGGCGTGGTCGTCGTCTGATTGGCCGCCTTGAGCGTGATCGTCCCGTCGGCCGCGCCGGCTGTCCCCTTCGAGAGCAGCTTCGCGCCTGCGCCGATCGTGATCTCCGGCGCCTCGAGCGTGATCGCCCCGCCGGCGGCGTCGATCACGAGCCCGGGGGCGACCGTGATGCTCGTGGGGTCGGTGATGACGTAGTCGTGGCCGTTCCGGTATCGTTCGAGGGTGTCGCTCGTGAGGTCGATCGCCAGCAGCTGACGCTGCTCGAGCCGCTCCAGGCCGAAGCCGTGCCGCCTCCGACCGACGTGCCGCGCCCCGAACAGCCGCCCGACGAGCGTGGACCTTCCCTTCCGAACCGTCGGTCCGCCGCGCCACGTCATGGTCTGTCGGCCTCCGTCGCTGCGATCAGGGAACCGGATCCCGGAGCGGTTTTCCCGGATTCGAGGAGGCTACCCGCCCCCTTCGCCCGGGACAACGAACCGGGGCGCCGCCACGTCGGTCAGCCGGCCGCGCCCGCCGCATGGAGCCATTCCACCGCGGCCCGCTCGAGCGACACCGCCGCCCACGCCAGGGTGGTGTTGGCCCCCGGGAGCACGCGCTCCTCGGCTCCTGCCCCCGGCGTGCGTCGCCGCACCCACTCGTAGGCCTCCGGAAGCGCCCACGGCGGGCAGGGATGGCCGTTGGACTTCACACCCCCCTCCCGCTCCGGCGTGATCCGCGCGAACCCGCGCAGCACCCCCTCGAGCCCCCGCGCCAGGCAGTGCGCGCGGAGCGCCGCGGCCTCGCCCGAGGGAGTTCCCCCCTCCGCGAGTCGCCGGGCCTGGCGCACGTAGCCGCGCGCGAGCTCCGTCACCAGGAACCACTCCGCCTCGCGGTCGGCCACGCTCAAGCGGTTGCGCGCCGCGAGGACTTCCGGGTCGCTCGCGTCGGCCGAGCCGAAGCGCGCGCGCTCGGCCTCGATGTCGGGCGCCGCGGCGCCCGAGGGGTCGAGATTCAGCCAGTAGTTCACCGAGAGATAGCTGTCGCGCAGGTCGCGCGGCTTCCCTGGCGCGAGCGCGAAGGGCGCGTAGCGGATCATGCCGCTGGGGCGGACGAGATCGCGGTGGAGCCGGTCGAGGAGCGCCGCGTAGGCCGCCGCCGTGGCGAGCCGATCCTCGGTCGCGTCGCCCCCCTCGGCCCAGGCCAGATCCGACCGGCCGAGGAAGGCCAGCGCCGCGTCGCTGCCGCGCATCCCGGGCGCCTCCTCGCCGCAGGCGATCCGCGCGCGCACCACCCGCGCGCCGGCCTCGATCCAGGGATCGAGCCCGCCGGGCGCGGCGAAGGCGTCGCGCACCGCGGCGTTGCCGGTCTCCGCCGCGATCTCGAGACCGCGGCGACGGATCGCCTCCCGCACCGGCTCCGGGCCGGCGGCGGCCAGGTCGCGGAGCGCCACGAGCCCCGCGCGGATCGCCTCGGTGTCCCAGGAGAGGCCGCCGGGCAGCGGCGTCTCCTCCCAGGCCCCCGCGGAGCGGGCGGAGGGATAGTCGATGGCGACGACGAACGCCGCCAGCGTGGCCACGGCGTCGCAGGCCGCGGCGATGGCGGGGGGCGCGAGGTGATCCGCGCCCCGGGCGAGCCACCGGGAGAGCGTGCCCAGGGCCAGGCCGTGGCTCTCGAGGCGCTGGTTGTTGTGCCAATCGGGATCGCGGCGGGTGCGCGGCACGCCGTCGGCGTCCTCGATGCGGAACAGGTGCGCGATCCCCTCGCGGGCGTCGGCGGCGGCGGTGTAGCGCGACGGGCGCGCGATCACGCGCAGCGCCGCCTCGCGCTCCGTGGCGGAGGCGTAGAACGAGGCCAGGATGGCGATCACGCGCGCCTGCGCCGCACGTCCGGGAAGCAGGTCGAGGAGGTGGATCGAGTCGGTGACCCACCGGTTCTCGTGCATGGCGACGATCTCGGGGGCCGTGCTCGTGACGACCATCCCCCGGTCGAGCACCGGAGTGAAGAGCCCCCGCGCCCGCGCCTCGGACGCGAGCGCCGCGACCAGCGCCGCCGGATCGCCCCCGGCGGCGATCCGCCGGGCCACCGCTTCGTTGTGGACGAGGAACCCGGCCGGATGGGGCGCGGGGCGGT
>CAISKG010000546.1 GCA_903885855.1 uncultured Planctomycetaceae bacterium | reverse complement strand
CGACGGCGGGCACGTCGGCCGGAGCGGGCTCCTCGAGCCCTCCCACCTCGCCCACCGCGCCGGCATCGTCGGCCGTGGTGGGATTGGCGGCGACGGCGTCGGCGGCCGGCGGCGGCACGACCGCCGGCTCCGATGGCGCGGCGGGGGTCGGTTCCGTGGGCGTGGCCGGAGTCGGCTGTCCGTCGGCGACGAGAATCGGATCGACGCCCGGCAGCTCCACCACGGGGGGCGCGATCGGCCACTCACGCTGCGTGTCGGCGGAGAGATCGAGGATCAGCCCCTCGTCGGGAGCCAGATCGGCCTCGGCCTTGATGCGGATGGGGCGGTTGGCGGCCTTGATCCGCTCCGCGATCGGGCGTCGGCCCGTCGCGGCCGTCTGCGCGGTCGACTGACCGACGACGGAGTAGGGCTGCCCGGCGAGCGTCTCCACCGCACACGGGGCGGCGAACAGGGCCAGCAGTCCGACGATGGTCGCCTCTCGGGATCGGATCCTGACCATGGTGACGCTTCCTCGGGATGCGCGGTGGATGACGGTCGTCCGGTGTGTATCGGTCCTCCCGACCGGAAAGGTTTCAACGATCCGTTCCCCGACCGACTCCCTTGCGCGCCCCGCCGGATCGCCCCAGCTTGCCCCGTCCCGCGGCGGCTCCGCCCCTCCCCGCGCCGCAGCCGACCGCCGTGGCGCCGATTGGCGGGCGGGGCGCGGTTGGCATACATTCGCCCCGGTCGGGGCCCCGCCCCGTCCCGGGGAGCCCCCGGGTTCGCAGCGCCGTCGAGATCCGCCATGTCCTCCGCCCCCGTCGTGCCGCAGGCCCCCACCCCCCCCGATGGTGCCGTCGCTGTCCCCCGCCCCGAGGGCGGCTGGGAAGGCCTGGCGGAGCGTGTCCTCGCCGGCGGCGCCGTGAGCCGCGAGGAGGCGCTGGCGGTCCTCGCCGCCCCCGACGACGAGCTCCCCGGGCAGCTGGCGGCGGCGTGGCGCGTGCGCCGCCGGCATTTCGGCAACAGCGTGCAGTTGTTCTTTCTCATGAACGCCAAGAGCGGCCTCTGCCCGGAGGACTGCGGCTATTGCTCGCAGTCGAAGGTCTCCGACGCCGAGATCCCGCGCTACAACCTCCTCTCCGCCCCCAAGCTCCTCGAGGGGGCCCGCCTGGCCGCCGAGCGCCACTCGAAGACGTTCTGCATCGTGATCTCGGCGCGCGGCCCCTCCGAGCGCGAGATGGACGCCGTCTGCAGGATCGTTCCCGAGATCAAGTCGCGGTACGACCTCAACATCTGCGCCTGCCTGGGCCTCCTCTCCCCCGAGCAGGCCCGCCGGCTGGCGGCGGCCGGGGTCGACAAGGTGAACCACAATCTCAACACCAGCGCCCGCTTCTACCCCGAGGTGTGCACCACGCACGGCTACGCCGACCGCGTGGCGACGCTCGCCGCCTGCCGGTCCGCCGGGCTGCAGCTGTGCAGCGGCGGCATCATGGGCATGGGGGAGACGCACGCCGACCTGGTGGACATGGCGCTGGAGCTGCGGGCGCTGGGGGTGGAGAGCATCCCCCTCAACTTCCTCAACGCCATCGACGGCACGCCGCTGGAGGGGAGCGCCCGGCTCACGCCGCGCGACTGCCTGCGGGGGCTGGTGATGATGCGGCTGGTGAATCCCGCGGCCGAGATCCGCATCGCCGGCGGCCGGGAGATCCACCTCCGCTCGCTCCAGCCGCTGGGGCTGTACGCCGCCAATTCGATGTTCGTCGGCGATTACCTGACGACCAGCGGCCAGCTCCCCGAGGCCGACTACCGCATGATCGAGGACCTCGGCTTCGAGATCACGCGCGGCGCCGAGGCCGCCGAGCCCCCCTGCGACCCGGCCTGCCACTGAGCCGACGCGGCGCGGGGCGTCAGCCGCCCCCTTCCCGGCCGAGGCTCATGAGGAGTTCCGACATCTCGCCCGCGGCGTGCGCCAGCCCCTGGGCACGGGCCGCCTCGATCCCCTCGCGCAGACAGGCCCGGGCCTCCTCGCTGCGGCCGCGCTTCACCAGATGCTGGGCCGCCATCTGGAATGCGGGCACGTACGGGGGCGTTCCCCGGGAGAGGGCCTCGAGGATGTCGAGGCCGGCCTCCCAGTCGCCGTCGGCCTCCATCTCGAGCGCCAGGCTGTAGCGCAGGAAGACGTCGTCGGGATCGTCGGCGAGCATGGATTCGATCTTCCGGCGCCGGTCGCTCATCGCTGCTTCTCCTCGCCCCCGTCGGTGGGCGCGAATCGGACGACCCGCGCCGTATCCGTGCCCTCGGCCACGATCACGTCGCCCCGTGCCAGGCACACCAGCGCCGTCGGGTCGGCCAGTGACGCCACCGGCACCGCCCGCGCCACCTGTCGTCCGTCGACCAGCGCCGCGTCGACCCTGCAGAGCCCATGGGGGACGTCGGCGTCGCCCCGGGGCGCGAGCGCCCAGAGGAGCCCCGAATCCCGGCTGCCGGCGGCATCGATCACCCGCGCCAGGCCGGTGTCGAGCGCGAGGAGGCGCTGGCCTCCCGACGGGGAATACCACGACAGTCGCGCGGATCCTCGCCCGCCGTCCGCCTCCCCCTCGTCGAAGAGGATCCACTCGGCGTGCGCGCCGATGGCCAGGGCGGTGGGGCGGACGGAGGTGCGCGGGCAGCGCCGCTCCGAGATGCCCCCCAACCGCGTGCCGGTGATCGTCGCGCGGGCGACGCGCGGGAGCGGCTCGGGAAGGCCGGACACCGCCAGCCAGTCGCGCCCCGGGCTGACGACCAGCCGCACGGCGTCCGCCGCCACCCCGGTGACGCCCAGCGGCACCGCCTGGACCTCCGATTCCCCCGGCTCATCGCCCGGCGCCGCGAGACGGTGGACGCGGATCGAGAGCGCATCCCCCTCGCGGACCACGAGGGCGAGCGTCGCGGAATCGATCGCCCCCAGCGCCAGCGGCCGGAGGCCCGGCCGGGCGGCGACGGCGGTCCAGCGTCGTGTCGGATCCTCGAGGCTGACGCCGAGCACGTCGCCGTCGCCGCGCAGCACGTAGAGCGATTGGCCGGTGGGCGACACCGCGATGCGGAGTGGACCCCGGAGGCCGTCGACCACCACCGTCGGCTCGCGTTCCGCCCGGTCCGACGCGGCCGCGGGCCGCCCCGGTGCCGCCAGCAGCACGGCGGCCAACAACATCGGCACGACGGGCTTCATCGGCGGTGATCCTGATGGCGGAGGGGCCTGACGACCGGCGCGATCACGCGCCCGGGCCGCCGACGGGCGGCAGGCCGTGGGCCGCCTCCCAGGCGGCGATCGAATCGACGTGCTTGAGCGACAGACCGATGTTGTCGAGCCCCTCGAGCAGGCAGGTGCGGCGGAAGGGATCGACCGCGAAGGCGCGGACGAACCCGGCGTCGTCGCGGATCTCACAGGCCCCCAGATCCACCGTCAGCCGATAGGGGCTCCCCGCCGCCTCGGCGGCGGCCGCCCGCCGGAAGAGCTCGTCGACGTCCGCCTCGTCGAGCTTGACCGGCAGCATGCCGTTCTGGAAGCAGTTGGCGTAGAAGATGTCGGCGAACGTCGGCGCGATCACGACCCGGAAACCATGGTCGGACAATGCCCAGGGGGCGTGCTCGCGGCTCGAGCCGCAGCCGAAATTGCGCCGCGCCAGGAGGATGCTCGCCCCGTGGCGTAGCGGCCGGTTGAGCTCGAAGGCCGGATCGGGGGTGCCGTCGGGGAGGAAGCGCCAGTCGAAGAACAGGAACTGCCCGAAGCCGGTGCGCTCGATGCGCTTGAGGAACTGCTTGGGGATGATCTGGTCGGTGTCCACGTTGGCCCGGTCCATCGGTGCGACGGTGCCGGCGTGGGTGGTGAAGGGCTGCACGAGCGGGGCTCCGGGGGACGTGGAAGGGCGGCGGGCGTCAGCGGAACGACCAGCCGCGGACGTCGGTGAAATGGCCGGCGACGGCGGCGGCGGCCGCCATCGCCGGGGAGACCAGATGCGTGCGTCCCCCCTTGCCCTGCCGCCCCTCGAAGTTGCGGTTGCTCGTCGAGGCGCAGCGCTCGCCCGGGGCGAGCGTGTCGGGATTCATCCCCAGGCACATGCTGCATCCCGCCTCGCGCCACTCGAAGCCCGCCTCGCGGAACACGCGATCGAGGCCCTCGGCCTCGGCCTGCCGCTTCACGCGACCGCTGCCCGGAACCACCATCGCCCGCACGTGCGGGGCCACCGTGTGCCCCCGCACCACCAGCGCCGCGGCCCGGAGATCCTCGATCCGGCTGTTGGTGCACGACCCGATGAAGACACGATCGACGGGGATGCCGGCGATCGGCGTGCCGGCCTCGAGGCCCATGTATTCCAGCGCCCGCGCGGCGCCGGCCCGGTCGGTGGCGTCGGCCAGCGCCGCCGGATCGGGGACGCGCCCGTCGACCCCCACCACCTGCGCCGGATTCGTCCCCCAGGTGACCTGCGGAACGACGTCCCCCGCGGCGAAAACCTCCACGCGGTCGTAGACGGCCCCGGCGTCGGAGGGGAGCGACTCCCAGCGTGCGACGGCACGGTCGAAATCGCGGGGGGCGAGGTCGCGGCCGCGCAGGTAGTCGAAGGTGGTGGCGTCGGGGGCGATCATCCCGGCACGCGCGCCGGCCTCGATCGACATGTTGCAGACCGTCATCCGCTCCTCCATGCGGAGTCGGCGGATGCAGGAGCCGGGTACTCGATCACATAGCCCGTGCCCCCCTCGGTGGAGAGCCGGCCGATGAGCCAGAGGACGAGATCCTTGGCCGTGACGCCCGGCCGCAGCTCGCCGTCGACGCGCACCTCGAACGACCGCGGCTTCGACTGCCGCAGCGTCTGCGTGGCCAGGACGTGCTCCACCTCGCTGGTGCCGATGCCGAAGGCCAGCGCCCCCAGCGCCCCGTGCGTGGCGGTGTGGCTGTCGCCGCAGACGATCGTCATCCCCGGCTGGGTGATCCCCAGTTCGGGCCCGATGACGTGCACGATCCCCTGGTCGGCGTCGCCCAGATCGAAGAGCCGGATGCCGAATTCCGCGCAGTTGGCGCGGAGCGTGTCGATCTGCTGCTTCGAGATCGGATCGGCGATCGGCAGGCGGCGGTCGGTGGTGGGGACGTTGTGATCGGGGGTGGCGAAGGTCGCCTCGGGGCGGCGCACCCGCCGTCCCGCCGTCCGCAGCCCCTCGAAGGCCTGCGGGCTGGTCACTTCGTGCACGAGGTGGCGGTCGATGTAGATCAGCGGCTGCTCGCCGGGAGGGCTGCAGACGAGATGGTCGTCCCAGATCTTGTCGAGGAGCGTGCGGGGCGCGGGCATCGGATGGGGAGGGAGTGGGGGCTGGGGCGGGGAGGGACGCAGGGGGCCCGGCGCCGCGGCGGGGCCCGAAGAGCGCAATGTAGCAGATCGGAAGAGCGTCGTGTAGGGAAAGAGTGT
>CAISKG010000545.1 GCA_903885855.1 uncultured Planctomycetaceae bacterium | reverse complement strand
GGTGCCCTACCGCGGGCGGGTGCACTGGTTCTGGGGCGACACCGCGCGGATCTCCTACCCGCTGGGGCTCTTCCGCACCTGCGGCGCGACGACGGCGCCGCCCGACCCGAACGATCCCGCCTCCGACCCGGCCCACGGCCTCCCCTTCCATTACTTCACGGCCCCGCCGGACGACGCCGAGCCGCAGGGCTTCGTGCGTGCCATGATGCCGCTGCCGGAGCGCCCCGAGGGGGTGATCTGGATCGACGGCGTCTGCGTGGTGCCCGACGCCGCCGGCCGCGAGCGCATGGTCGCGCACTACAGCCGGCGCCGCGGGCTGCCGGAGGAACTCGAGCAGGGGATCGCGGTCTGGGACGACGCCACCGAGTCGTTCGTCGTGGCGCGGCGCCTGCCGCTCGAGGAGGGATGGCGCCGGCCCTCCTCGCATCCGCTCGTGGTCGAGGAGCCGGCCGAGGGGGGCGGGACGCGCCGCATGGTCCTCTTCGGCGCGCCCGCCTGCACCGTGCGCGCGCCCGCGACCTTCGAGGCGCTGCAGGATCCGGCGAGCTACGAGGCCTTCACCTGCACCGACGCCGACGGCACCGTGCGCCGCGACGCCGACGGCCGCCCGGCCTGGCACTGGCAGCGGGAGCGGCCCCCCACCGGCTCGGGCGAGGAGCGGCGCCTGGTCGACGAGGGGCGCCTCGAGGCGCGGGAGTGCCGCTTCCTCCCCGCGGCGGCCGGCGACGGCGACGGGCGGCGCGTGCGGCTCCATTCGGGCACCGTGCGTTGGAACGCCCACCGCGGCCGCTACGTCATGGTGGCCGGCGAGATCGGCGGCTCCGCCTCGTACCTCGGGGAGGTGTGGTACGCCGAGGCCGACGCCCCCACCGGCCCCTTCGCCGTGGCGGTGAAGATCGTCTCGCACGACCGGACGAGCTTCTACAACGTCTGCCACCACGACTTCCTCGACCGCGACGGCGGGAGGACGATCCACTTCGAGGGCACGTTCTCGCGCGACTTCTCGGGCGGGGCCGAGGCGCTGCCACGG
Source organism: uncultured Planctomycetaceae bacterium (assembly GCA_903885855.1). Classification (GTDB taxonomy): domain Bacteria; phylum Planctomycetota; class Planctomycetia; order Pirellulales; family UBA1268; genus QWOP01. The sequence continues at coordinate 1,952 of CAISKG010000545.1, read as the reverse complement.
GCCGACTACAACCAGGTCCTCCACCGGCTCGACCTCGACCGCGGGGAACTCGCCCCCGCCCGCGCCGCCGGGGGCTGACGCCCGGCGCGCGTCAGCCGCGCGGGCGCTGCGCGGGCTGGCCGTCGCTGTGGCGCGGCAGGGTCTCGATCCGCGCGGTGGGGTGCGCGGCGAGGAGCCTCGCGTAGATCGGCACCGTCCGCAGCAGGTCGCGGAACTGCTTCTGGCTCGTGGTGTGGATCAGCTCGGCGTGCGCCTCGCGCGCGACGCGCAGCGGCATGTCCACCCACACGTCGCGCCGAGCGGTCTCCGCCTCGTCGGTGGCCGCCGCCGAGCGCCCGCCGAGCCAGCCGAACAGGCTCCAGCCGGAGGCCTTTTGCACCGCATCCTCGGCGAGGCGGCGCTCCGCCTCGGGGTCGAAGTGGAGGCGGAAGACGACGACGTCGTCGGCGGGCTTGCCCGAGAGGGGGCACTTCCCCGCCAGCGGCAATTCGCGCGTGCGCAGCATGCGCTTGATGCTGTGGATCAGGTCGTCGTCGGCCACGCCACCGGAGCCGTCCGGGGGGAGCGTGGCCGGCGGCGGCGTGCGCTCGCGCGCGGGGACGACGACGGTCCGCCCGCAGCGGCAGGCCATCTTCGATCCCGCTCTCGATCCGGGAACCTGGTAGGCGAGTCCACAGGTGCACGTCACGGTGACCGGCATGGTTCACCTCCGGGAGGAGAGGAACGATCCGAACCGTGGGCTTCATGCCCGACCGGACCGGGAAATCCCCGGCCGGCCTGCGTTCTTTTGCAGCGATGAGGCCGGAAGTCTACGCCCGGGCGACCGATCCTGACAAACCCTGCACAAAGCAGGCACGATCCCCTCGATTCGCCGCGCTCCCGCGACCGATCAAGCCGGAATGGGGGCAGGGGAGCGGGGCAGGAGGTGGACCCCGCGGGCGGCGAAGAATACGATTTTCGTCGGGCTCGACGGGGAAGTGAGGAGTCGGCGATGCACGGCAGAGGCTTTCACACCGCCGGCACCACCGCCCCCCGCGCCCCCGGTGCCGGTCCGGCCCGCCGTCGGTTGCCCGGGGCCGCGGTGCCCCCGGCCCTCGCGCTGGTCGCGACGCTCGCGGGCCTGATGCTGGCGGCTCGCCCCGTCCGCGCCGCGGAGTTGGTGCCGTCCGACCGGCCGGTGCGCTTCGCCGACGACGTGGTGCCGATCTTCACCAAGGCCGGCTGCAACATGGGCGCCTGCCATGCCAAGGCGGGGGGCGGGCAGAACGGCTTCCAGCTCTCCCTCCTCGGCTTCGAGCCGGCCGAGGACCACGAGCACCTCACCAAGGAGGCGCGCGGGAGGCGGATCTCGACGGCCGCCCCGGAGCAGAGCCTCCTCCTCCTCAAGGCCACCGCGGCGGTGCCGCACGGCGGCGGGCAGCGGATCGCGCCGGGCTCGGAGGCGCACGCCGTCCTCCTCCGCTGGATCCGCGAGGGAGCCGGGGGGGGGGACGACGGTCCGGCGATCGCCTCGATCGCGGTCGAGCCGGCCGAGGCCACGGCGGCCACGGGCGCCGCCCTGCCGCTCCGCGCGATCGCCCGCTACGCCGACGGCTCGTCGCGCGACGTCACGGCGCTGGCGCTCTACGAATCCAACGACCGCGTCCGAGCCGGAGTCGACGCCGAGGGCCGGGTGACGATCGGCGACCTCCCCGGCAGCGCCGCGGTGATGGTCCGATACCGCGGGCAGGTGGCGGTGGCGACGCTCACCATCCCCCGGCCCGGCGACGCGGGCAGCCCGCCGGAGCCGCGCTCCTTCATCGACGCCCACGTCTTCGACCGCTGCCGGGCGCTGGGGCTGCCGGTGTCGCCCGCCTGCGACGACGCCACCTTCCTCCGCCGGGCCACGCTCGACATCACCGGCGCCATCCCCACCGCCGAGGAGGCCGCGGCCTTCCTCGCCGACACCTCCG
>CAISKG010000544.1 GCA_903885855.1 uncultured Planctomycetaceae bacterium | reverse complement strand
GGCTGCGGCTACTGCGTGCAGGCCTGCCCCTACGGCATCCGCTACATGAACCACGAGACCAACGTCGCCGACAAGTGCCACTGGTGCTACCACCGCGTGACGCGCGGCGAGCAGCCGGCGTGCGTCGAGGCCTGCCCCACGGGCGCACGGGTCTTCGGCCGCGTCGACGACCCCGACAGCGAGATCGCCCGCCGCCTCGCCAGCCTCCCCACGAGCGTCCTCAAGCAGCACCTGGGGACGATCCCCCTGACGCGCTACGTCGGCCTCACCGACGAGGTCACCTGATGGACTACCACGCGCTGCACCGGACGCCGTTCGTGTTTCCCAACGACGCGTTCCCGGCCTGGAGCATCATGATCGTGCTCTACCCCTACATCACCGGGATGGTGGCGGGGGCGTTCGTGGTCTCGACGCTGTATCACGTCTTCGGCCGAAAGGCGCTCGAGCCGGTGGCGAGGCTGGCGGTGGTCACGTCGCTGTGCTTCTGCCTCTGCGCCACCCTCCCGCTCCTCCTCCATCTCCACCAGCCCTTCCGGGCCCTCAACGTGGTGGCGACGCCGAGCCCGACGTCGGCGATGGCCGGCTTCGGCTTCATCTACTCCTTCTACCTGCTGATCCTGGTGGTCGAGGTGTGGCTCCTCTTCCGCCCGGCGATCGTGGCCCGGGCGGCGAGCGTGCCGGGGCGCGCGGGGAAGCTCTACCGGGCGCTGGCCCTGGGGGTGCTCGAGATGACGCCCGGGGCGGCCGCGGTGGACCGGCGGCTGGTGGGAATCCTGTCGGTGGTCGGCATCCCCGCCGCCTGCATCCTCCACGGCTACGTCGGCTTCCTCTTCGGGGCGATCAAGGCCAATCCGTGGTGGTCGACGTCGCTGATGCCGGTGATCTTCCTCGCCTCGGCGGTGGCCTCCGGAATCGCCGTGCTGATCCTGATCTACCTTTTCCTCTGCCGGCGCAGCGGCATCGCCCCCGACGACGCCTGCATGACGAGCCTGTCGCGCATGCTCTGGGGGGCGCTCCTGGTGGCGACGGTGCTGGAGTCGATCGACATCCTCCACGTGGCCTACGAGCGGGAGGAGGAGTGGTACCTGATCCGGGAGTTGGTGGGTACGAAGCTCCGTTTCTCCTACCTCTTCCTCCAGGTGCTGCTCGGCTCGGTGCTGCCGCTGGCGATGCTGCCCGTCCCCGCCTTCACCCGGCTCGGCGACGCGGCGTTCCGCCACGCCGGCACCGGGGTGGCGGCGGTGCTGGTGCTCGTGCAGGTGCTGGCGATGCGCTGGAACGTCGTGGTGGGCGGGCAGCTGTTCTCCAAGAGCTTCCGCGGATTCGTCGACTATCCCGTGACGGTGTGGGGGCGCGAGGGGATCGTGGCGGCGCTGGTCGTCGCGGTGCTGCCGCTGGTGCTCCTGGCCGGGGCGATGCGGCTCCTGCCGGTCTGGCCCCCCGGCGAGGACGGCGACGCCGCCGGCGCGCACTGACGCCGCGGGCCGTCAGCGGCCGGCGCGGAGGTGGCGGTCGAACCAGCGGCCGAAATCGACGACGTCGAGGATCATCGTCGGCCAGCCGTGGGCCCCGCCCCGGTGGACGACGACGTCGACGGTGGCGCCGGTCTCCCGGGCGCGGGCGGCGTAGCGCTGCGACTGCTCGAGCGGCACGAGCGTGTCGGCGTCGCCGTGGTGGATGAGCGTCGGCGGCGCGGCGTCGGAGAGGAAGGCGATCGGGGAGAGTTCCCTCCCGGTGACCTGCCAACGCTCCATGTCGACCGGCTCCTGGTCGAGCGCCGCCCGGAAGCTGCGCGGGGGGCCGCCGTCGCCGGGATTCTCCGTCGAGGTGCCGAGGTCGCGCATGTCGGTGACGGGATAGAAGATCGCCACGGCCTGCACGGCGCTCGAGGCACGGTCGACCGGGTCGGCGGCCCCGGGGTCGCCGGGCCCGCCACGCGTGGCGATCATGAGCGCCAGGTGGCCGCCCGCCGAGCCGCCGGTGACGCCGATCCGGTCGGGATCGATCCCGTACTCCGCGGCATGCGAGCGCACGAAACGCACCGCCCGGTGCATGTCGTCGACGATCTCCATCACGGTCGCCTCCGGCTGCGAGACGTGGTAGACGGGGAAGATCGTGTAGCCCCGGCGCAGCAGCGGCGCCAGCGCCAGGCGGTTGAAGTCGCCCGGCCCCCCGGACTTCCAGCCGCCGCTGGTGAAGTAGATCACCCCCAGGCGGTTGGGACGCGCGGGGCGGACGACGTCGAGGAGCAGCGGCGCGCCGCGGCGCTCGCCGTAGGCGATCCCCTCCGCGACGGTCATCGCGGGGTGGAACCACACCCAGGCCGCGGCCACCGCCACCCCGAGCACGGCCGCCAGGCCGAGGCAGGCCAGCAACAGCCACGTCAGGACGCGCAGCACCCGCCGCGTGCCCCGCGGCGGGGCGGGCCGGCCCGGGGCGCCGTCGCCGAGCGGCGCGTGGCCGCTGGAGAAGGGGCTCGTGGGGGGCCCGGGGGCCGGCTCGGGTGCTCGCGCGGACGACACGGGTGAACCTCGGGGCGGAGGGGGGGCCGGACCGGCCGCGAGGGTAGCAGCGGCGGCGGAGGCGATCCAAGACGGCGCCCCGTTTTTGATCCGCCGCCGGGCGGAGGGATAATGCCTGCTTCGGGCCCGGGCGGGCCCGGCACGCCCCCGAGGCCGCTCCGCGACCCCATGCCCACCATCGGACTGGCACTGTCGGGGGGCGGATTCCGGGCCACGCTCTACCACCTCGGCGTCGTCCGCTACCTGCGCGACGCCGGCCTCCTGCCGCTGGTGACCGACATCGCCTCGGTGTCCGGCGGGAGCATCCTCGCGGCGCACCTGGTGCTCAACTGGGACCGCTACACCGCCGACGCTGCCTCCTTCGACGCCGTGGCCGGCGAGGTGGTGCGCTTCGTGCAGCACGACATCCGCAACCGGATCGTGCGCCGCCTCCCGCTCCTCTTCCCGCTGCGCACGGTGGCCCGCGCGGGGGGGCTGTCGGCCGCACCGCTCTCGCCCAACGCGCTTCTGGAGCGGGCCTACCGTGAGTTCCTCTACGGCGACCGGCGCCTCTTCGAGCTGCCCGCGCGGCCCGGCCTGCACATCCTCGCCACGAACGTCGCCGACGGCGTGCTCGCGGTCTTCAACCGCGACGGCCTCCACGTGCAGAAGCGCGACCTCGACGGCGCCGATCCCTTCCGGCACGTGCCCGGGGCGACCGCGGCGGTGGCGAAGGTGGTGGCCGCCTCGAGCGCCTTTCCCGGATTCTTCCCCCCGGTCGAGATCAGCGCGGCCGACCTCGGCGTGCGCGAGGGGCAGTTTCCCACCGAGTCGTTCACCGACGGCGGCGTCTACGACAACCTCGGCATCCGCGCCATCCGCTGGCTCCAGGAGCACGGCGGCTCGCCGGTGGAGCGGGTCTTCGTCAGCGACGCCGGCAAACCCTTCCAGATCATCGACGACGCGTCGCTGGGGTTCGTCGCCCAGTCGATCCGGGCCACCGACATCCTCTGGGACCGCGTCTGGCAGCTGGAGCGGGAGAACTTCGGCGACCGCAACGGCTTCCACTTCGTGCCGGTGGCCGCGCGCGTCGACCGGGCCGAGGATCCGCACGCCATCCATCCGCTCCTCCAGGCGGAGATCGCCTCGATCCGCACCGATCTCGACCGCTTCGACGATGTCGAGGTCGACGCCCTCGCCGGCCACGGCTACGAGATGATGCGCAGCGTCCACCGGCGCGTCGGCGACGTCGGGCTGCCGCCCGTCCACGAGGGGCCGCTGTGGCTCCCGCGGCCCGGCGGCGAGGCGCTGCTGGCGGCCGAGGACGAGGCCGCGCCCGGCGGGCGGGGCACGGCGCGGCAGGGGGGCACCCACCCCACGGCGCGGATGGCGGCGCAGCTGCGCCGCTCGGGCCGGCGCAAGGTGTGGTCCACCCTCTTCGATCCGCGCGATTGGCCGAGCTGGCTGTATCTCGTGCTCGGCCTGGTGGCGTTCGTGTGGCTGCCGATGAAGGTGTGGAGCGTGCACCGCCGGGCGCGGATGCTCGCCGGTGTCATCGATTCCATCGCCAAGGGCGACCCCGACATCCGCCTCGTGCTCGATCTGGTCGAGAAGGATCCCCTCTCCGGCTGGAGCCGGCTGCCGATCGAGACGGTGGACGACCTGCCGCCGGCGCGGATCACGGGGGTCGACGTCCTCGCGCGGAGCCGGATCGTCGACCTGCGCGAGGCCTGGGTCGGTGTCGGTTCGCGCGAGGGGACGGGGCGCGTGCGGATCCGCGACCGTCTCACGGTGCGCGTCCGCGAGGATGCGAAGGATCCGGCCGTCACGCTCCACACGACCAACGTCGTGGCGGACCTCGAGTACCGCCAGCCCCCCGGGCAGCCGCAGATCGTGGGACGCCGGGGCACGGTCGAGGTCGACGGGGAGCGCGTCGACCGCTTCGCGCTGTCGTGCGACTTCTCCCGGGAGCAGCGCGGCGTGCCGATCTCGATCGAGGTGGCGATCGCGCTGCGCTATCCGCGGATGCGGCCCGGCCGGATGCCCTTCCACCTCGACCACCCCGCCGACCTGATCACGGTGTGGATGCTGTTCCCCGAGGACCACCCCTACCGCTCCTACCGCCTCCTCCGCCATCCGGCCGGCAACGCCGGCACCGAGGAGCCGCTCGAGGCCCGCTACACGATCGACCACCCCTATGGCACGCTGATCGGCTGGTCGGTGATCATGCCCGAGCCGGGCACGGTGTACGAATGCCGGTGGACCGGCGACTGACCGGGCCGGCGAACCACGACGGAGCCAGCGCGATGGACGCCTTCATGGACGCGGCGATCGAGGAGGCAAAGAAGGGCCTGGCCGAGGGGGGCATCCCGATCGGCTCGGTGATCGTGCACCAGGGCCGGATCGTCGGCCGGGGCCACAACCGGCGGGTGCAGCAGGGGAGCGTCGTCCTCCACGGCGAGATGGACGCCCTGGAGAACGCCGGGCGGCTGCGGGCCGCCGTGTACCGGGAATGCACGCTCTACACCACCCTCTCCCCCTGCCCGATGTGCTCGGGCGCCATCGCGCTGTATCGCATTCCGCGGGTCATCGTGGGCGAGAACCGCACGTTCCTCGGCGAGGAGGGCTGGCTGGCCTCCCGCGGGGTGGAGGTGACGGTCCTCCAAGACGACCGCTGCATCGACCTCATGCAACGCTTCATCGCCGCCCACCCGGCGCTGTGGGACGAGGACATCGGGGAATGAGGGGCTGACCGGGACGGCGGGGCAAGCCGGCCGCCCCCCCCCAGCACGCCGCGGTCCGTCTTGCGGCGGCGGGGCGGCGGCCGCTATCCCGCGGGGATGCGCCCCGCACCGTCCTGGCCGTGCCGTGCCGCCGTGCTGCTCCTGGCCGCCGCCTGCCCGCTGCTGGCATCCTGCCGCACCTGCCAGCGCTGCCTCGAGCCGCGCGCGATTCCCGGCCCCTTCCGGGCGGCGCCCGAGCTCGTCGCCGCCACGCGCGAGGCCCCCCTCGAACGGGGCGAGCCGCGGCGCGTGATCGACGGCATCGGCTGGGTGGTGGGGATTCCCTCCAAGATCATCCTCTGGGACCGGCGCGTCGACGATCACGACGTGGGCTCGGAGACGGCGGACGCCCTCCGCGACTACCTCGACGACAACGGCCTCGACCACGTCAAGGTGCGCGTCAACCAGTACGCGCCGCTGGCCGACTGGCGGCGGCTGCGCCTGAACCGCACCGTCGGCTGGCCGCTGCGCTACACGATCGGCACGCTCTCGGTGGCCGCCGAGGCGATCTTCCCGGGCCGGATCGTGGGCGGCGACCACTACAACCCGTGGACCGCGACCATCCACCTCTACAGCGACGTGCCGGCGATCGCGCTCCACGAGGGGGGGCATGCCAAGGACTTCGCCCGGCGCGATTGGCCGGGGCTGTACGCGGTGGCGTTCGGGCTGCCGATCACGCAGCTCTACCCGGAGGCGCTGGCCACCGGCGACGCCCTGGCCCATCTGGCGCAGCGCGACGACGCCGACGCCCGGCTCGCCGAGGCGCGCCGGATCCTCTACCCGGCCTACGGCACCTACGTCGGCGGCGCGGCGGGGGAGGTCGTGGGGATCACCGTCGGGCTGCCGGTGTACGCCGGCGCGGTCGTGGCCGGCCACGTCGTCGGCCGCTGGCCGGCCGCCGCGGGCGAGCGCGGAGCCGACGCGGAGATCGACGAGCGCATCCCCGCCGAGAGCGCGGCCGATGACGCCGACGACGCCGGCGGGGCCGACGACGCCGCCCTGCCGGCGGCGTTCATCGAGCCATGAACGCCTCGACGCCGTCGAGGCACATCTGCACCGCCGAGGCCACGAGCACCATCCCCATCAGGCGCTCGATGGCGCGCAGGCCGCGCGTGCCGAGGAGCTCGGCCAGCCGCGACCCGGCCAGGAGGATCGCCGCCGACGCGGCCCAGGCGGCGGTGATCGCCACGAACCAGTCGGCGCGCCGCTCCGGGGCCTGGCTCGCGAGGAGGAGGACCGTGGCCAGCGCCGACGGACCGGCCACGTAGGGGATCGCCAGCGGCACCACCAGCGGCTCGCCGTCCGACTCCTCCGAGAGGGGGCCGTGGACGCCGGGGAAGACCATCTTGAGCGCGATGAGGAAGAGCACGATGCCGCCGGCGATCGTGAGGGCCGGCTGCGAGATGCCGAGCGTGCGCAGCATCGAGGCGCCGGCGAGGAGGAACGCCACGAGCACCCCGTAGGCGATCACCAGCTCGCGCGCCGCCACGACGAAGCGGCGCGCCGGGGCGACCGGCGTGAGCGCCGAGAGGAAGAGGGGGATGTTGCCCAGCGGGTCCATCACGAAGAACAGCAGCACCGCCGCCGAGAACGTCGTCATCGCCCCTCCCGCCCGATTGGTGACACGGCAATCGTATCCCGGCGTGCGTCCGCAGGAGCGCCCCGACGCCGCTCTGGGCTCCCGCCGCCGCGGCAACTATCCTGTCGGGGGCCTGACGGCCGGCATCGTCCGGGTGATCCGTCGGCAGGGAGCGGGACACCATGGCAGGGCGCGAACGCGAGGCACGGGCCGGTCTCCCGCGCCGGCGGCTCCTGGCGGCGGCCGGGGGCCTGGCCGGCCTCTCGCTCCCCGAGGTCCTCCGCCTCCGGGCGGAGGCGTCGCTTCCGGGCACGCCGGGCAGGGCGCGCTCGCTGATCATCGTCTACCTGTGGGGCGGGCTGAGCCACATCGACTCGCTCGACCCCAAGCCCGACGCGCCCCCCGAGGTGCGCGGCGAATTTCGCCCCATCGCCACGGCCACTCCCGGGATCGCGGTCAGCGAGCACCTGCCGAGGCTCGCCCGGCTCACCGAGCGCTACGCGATCGTGCGCTCGATCCACCACGACGACACCGCCCACGGCCGGGGCATGTACTGGAACCTCACCGGCCACCGTCCGCCGCGCGTCGGCAACATCCCCCCCCATTCCGACGACTGGCCCTCGATCGCGGCCATGATCTCCAGGCTCCGCCCCCCGTCGGCGGGCGTCCCCCCGGCGGTGCGCGTCCCCTATCCGCTGGTCGACAACGGCACGCTCCAGGCGGGGGAGTACGGCGGCTGGCTGGGGGTGAAGCACGAGCCGATCATCATGCGGCCGGCCCGCGGCGAGCCCTTCGCCGGCGTCTCGCGGTCGCTCGGTGCCGAGGCCTTCGAGCTCGGTGCGATCGACGTGGAGCGCGTGGCGCGGCGCGAGGGGCTGCGCGAGCGCCTCGAACATCCCCCCGGCGGCGGCCGCGACTTCGCCTCCTTCGATCACTTCCGCGCCCTGGCCCGCGACATCATGCTCGGGTCGGCGGTGCGCGAGGCCAACGACCTCGACCGCGAGGACCCGCGCGTCCTCGATGCCTACGGCCCGCACATCGGCGGCCGCAGCGTGCTGCTGGCGCGGCGCCTCACCGAGGCCGGCGTGCCGGTGGTGCAGGTGTGCCTGGCGGCGGGTGACCTCAACGGCGCCTCCGGCGACATGTGGGACACCCACGGCGACAATTTCAACCGGCTGCGCACCCGGCTGCTGCCGGTCTTCGACCGGAGCGTGGCGACGCTCCTGGAGGATCTCGCCGAGCGGGGCACGCTCGACGAGACGCTCGTGGCGGTGCTCACCGACTTCGGCCGCACCCCGCGCGTCAACGCGTCGGCCGGGCGCGACCACTACCCCGGCGTCTATTCGGTGCTGCTGGCCGGCGGCGGGATCCGCGGCGGGCAGGTGTACGGCTCGAGCGACGCCCTCGGCGCCCTGCCGCGCGACCGGCCCTGCGGCCCCCCCGACATCCACGCCACGCTGTTCCAGGCCCTCGGCCTCAGCCCGCGGGCGGAGCTGCGCGACCCGCTCGGGCGGGTCTTCCCCGCCACCGACGGCACGGTGCTCGACCTCTTCTGACGGCCCGCACGCCGCGGCGGGCCGCGTCCACGGGGGCGCTCCGCCCGCCGGGCGCTCCTCCCCGGATCCCCGCCATGCCCCCGCGCCCCGCGTTCCCCGCCGTCGCGTCGCTCGTCGCCGTCGTCCTCGTCGCGCTCCTTCCGACGGCGCCGCTGCCGGCCGCGCCGCCCGCGTTCGAGTCGGGGTTCGTCTTCCCGCTCGACGCCCGGCACAACCACGCCCCCGGGATCGTCGAGCTCCCCGACGGGCAACTGCTCGTCTCCTGGTACCGCGGCTCGGGCGAGCGCAAGGCCGACGACGTCGCGGTGCTCGGCGCGCGGCGGCCGGCCGGCGGGGGCGCGTGGAGCGAGCCCTTCGTGCTGGCCGACAACCCCGGCTTCCCCGACTGCAACACCTGCCTGTTCCTCGACGGCGGCACGCTGTGGCTCTTCTGGCCGATCATCCTCGACAACCAGTGGGGCTCGGCGCTCACCAACTACCGCACGTCGCGCGACTTCCTCGCCCCCGGCCCGCCCCGCTGGGACTGGCAGGGGGTGGTGTGGCTCAAGCCCGACGACTTCTCCGCCCGCGCCCGGGAGCTCGCCGCGGCCCGCCTCGCTGGAATGCCGGAAGGTGACCGGGCGCGCGCCGAGGAGTACTTCCGCCGGCTCGACGGCCCGCTCGGCGACGTGCTCGCGCGCCGCCTCGGCTGGCAGCCGCGCTGCAAGCCGACGCGGACGAGCGCCGGGCGGCTCGTGCTGCCGCTCTATTCCGACACCTACTCCTTCTCCCTCATGGCCCTCTCCGACGACGACGGCCGGACGTGGCGCGCGAGCGCCCCGCTGATCGGCTTCGGCAACATCCAGCCCGCCGTCCTCGAGCGGCGCGACGGCACGCTCGTGGCCTACATGCGCGAGAACGGCACGCTCGAGCGCGTGCGGGTGGCCTAGTCCTCCGACGGCGGCGAGACGTGGGGCGACGTCGGTGTGGCCGATCTCCCCAATCCCGGATCGGGGCTCGACGGCGTGCGCCTCGCCGGGGGGGCGTGGATCCTCGTCCACAACGACACCACCGAGGGGCGCTCGAGCCTGGCGGTGAGCCTCTCCGACGACGAGGGGCGCACCTGGCCGGTGATCCGCCATCTGGAGCGCGGCGGCGAGGGGAGCTTCCACTACCCGGCGGTGATCCAGGGGGCCGACGGCACGATCCACGCCGTGTACAGTTATTTCGTCCCGGGGGGGAAGTCGATGAAGCACGCCGCCTTCGACGAGGCGTGGATCCGGGCCGGCGACGGCCGGTGAGCCGCCCCCCGCACCGTCCCGCGGAGCCCCTCCCGCCATGCACCCGCCCCCCGCCGGCGCACCCTGGATCGCCCCGCCGGTCCAGCAGCTCCTCATCCGCGACCTGCTCTCGCGCGTCCGTGCCTGGGCGCCGGCGACGAGGATCACCTACCGCGACGTCCGCTCCCACGACTACGCCGAGTTCCTCGCGCGCGTCGACCGGGCGGCGGCGCTCCTGGTGGGCCTCGGCGTCCGGCCGGGCGATCGCGTCGGCGTCATGGACTGGGACAGCCACCGCTACCTGGAGATGTTCTTCGCGGTGCCGATGATCGGTGCGGTCCTCCACACCGTGAACGTCCGCCTCACGCCCGAGCAGATCGGCTGGACGATCCGGCACGCCGGCGACTCGCTCGTCCTCGTGCACCCCGACTTCCTCGAGATCGCCGCGGGCCTCGCGCCGTCGCTGCCGGAGGTGCGCACGTGGATCTCGCTCTCCGACGACGGCGTCGCGCCCGAGACGACGCTGCCGCTGGCCGGCGACTACGAGCCGCTGCTGGCGGCCCGCGCCGGCGAGGCGGCCGGGGGCTGGCCCTGGCCCGACCTCGACGAGAACACCGTCGCCACCCTCTTCTACACCACCGGCACCACCGGCGATCCCAAGGGGGTGTTCTTCACCCACCGGCAGATCGTGCTCCACACGCTCGCCGCCGGGGCCACCTTCGCGGCCCACCACCGGCCGGTGGGGATCGCCGCCGACGACGTCTACCTGCCGCTGACGCCGATGTTCCACGTCCACGCCTGGGGCATTCCCTACCTGGCGACGATGCTCGGCATCGAGCAGGTCTATCCCGGCCGTTACGAGCCCCAGCGCCTCGCCGAATGGATCGTGCGCCACCGCGTCACCTTCTCCCACTGCGTGCCGACGCTCGTGCAGATGCTCCTCCACCATCCGGCGGCGGCCGGGCTCGACTTCAGCGGCCTGAAGCTCGTCATCGGCGGCGCGCCGCTCCCCAAGGGGCTCGCCGCCGCGGCGCAGGCCCGCGGGATCCGCATCATGGGGGGCTACGGGATGTCGGAGACCTGCCCGGTGGTGGCCGCGCCCCACTGGAAGCCGGAGCACGCCGCGGCCGACGACGACACGCGCCTCGACGTCCTCTGCCGCACCGGCTTCGCCTTTCCGCTGGTGGAGGCGCGCATCATGGGCACCGACGGCGCGATCCTCCCGCCGGCGAGCCGCGAGACCGGCGAACTGGTGCTGCGTTGCCCCTGGCTGACGGCCGGCTACTACCGCGACGAGGACCGCAGCCGCGAGCTCTGGCAGGGGGGCTGGCTCCACACCGGCGACATCGCCTACCTCGACGCCGACGGCTACATCCGCATCACCGACCGGCTCAAGGATGTGATCAAGATCGGCGGGGAGTGGATCTCCTCGCAGGAGCTCGAGAGCGCCCTGAGCCGCCACGAGTCGGTGCGGGAGGTGGCGGTGGTGGCGCGGCCCGACCCGAAGTGGGACGAGCACCCCTGCGCCCTGGTGGTGCTCCGCGAGGGGGCCGCGGGGAGCGTGAGCGAGCGCGACCTGGGCCGCTTCCTCCACCGCTCCATCGACGACGGCACGATCCACAAGCGCGCCATCCTCACCGAGATCCGCTTCGTCGACGCCCTCCCGCGGACGAGCGTGGGCAAGGTCGACAAGAAGGAGATCCGCCGCCGCCTGGCGGCGGAGTGATCACGCCCCCCTGATCCTCACCCCGGAATACCTCCCCATGCCGCGCGCCCTGGTCGTCGTCACCGATTTCATCCGCCCGCCGCTCCATCACGAGGAGCGGATCCTCGGCGACCTCGCCGACGTCGTGGCCCTCGACGCCTTCTCCGAGGAGGCGCTCCGCGGGCGCGTCGAGCAGGCCGACGCGATCATGATGTACCACTTCCTCTCCATCGGCCCGGCCACCATCGACCGTCTCGAACGCTGCCGGATCATCGTGCGCTGCGGGGTGGGCTACGACAACGTCGACCGGGCCGCGGCGCGGAAGCGCGGGATCGCGGTCGCCAACGTCCCCGACTACGGCACCGAGGAGGTGGCCGATTCGGCGATCGCCATGCTCCTCTCGATGATGCGCGGCGTGGCCTTCATGAACACGCGCCTCCAGGGGCGCCGCGGGGAGTGGATCTACGAGCAGGTGCGGCCGCTGGAGCGGCTGCGCGGCCTGGCCCTGGGGATCGTGGGGCTGGGGCGGATCGGCACCGCGACGGCGCTGCGCGCCCGCGCCCTCGGGATGCGGGTGCTGTTCTTCGATCCCTACGCGGTCGACGGCCTCGACAAGGCGCTGGGGGTGGAACGCTGCGAGACGCTCGAGGAGATGCTGCCGCAGATCCGGGCGCTGTCGCTGCACTGCCCGCGCACCCCCGAGACGCAGCATCTGGTCGACGCCCGCACCCTGGCGCTCCTGCCGCGCGGCAGCTTCCTCGTGAACACCGCCCGCGGCGGCTGCGTGGACGCGGCCGCGGTGCTCGCGGCGATCGAGTCGGAGCACCTGCGCGGCGCGGCGCTCGACGTCCTCGAGACGGAGCCTCCCCCGGACGACGACCCGCTCGTGGCCGCCTGGCGCACCCCGGGGACGCTGGCCCACGACCGGGTGATCCTCAATCCGCACGCCGCCTTCTATTCCGAGCAGGGGCTCGACGACATGCGCATCAAGGGGAGCACCAACATCCGCCGGGTGCTCGAGGGGCGGCCGCCGCGCAACGTCGTCAACTGACCGGCAGCCGGGGACCGGCTACCATGCACCCCCCCGCGACGGCTCCCGGCGCGGCGCCCCCCGGAGCGAGCCCCGGCGACCCCGCATGCCATCGTCCCCCGTCCTCTTCCCCCGGGCCGCGCCCACCGGCGCGGTCGTGCGGTCGCTGGCGGCGCTCGCCGCGCCGATGCTCCTCGGGCAGGCGGGGCAGGTGCTCATCCAACTCGTCGACACGGCCTTCGTGGGGCGCCTCGGCCCGGTGCCGCTGGCCGCCGCGGCGCTGGCGGGCAACCTGGTGATGTTCGCGCTCTACTTCGCCTACGGCGCGGTGGGGGCCGTCTCCCCGAGCACCGCGCGGGCGCACGGCGCCGGCGACCGGGCCGAGGCCGCGCACACGGCCCGCGCCGGCGTGGTCCTGGGCCTCGTGGTGGGGATCGGGGTGGCCCTGGTGCTGACGGCCGTGGTGCCGCTGCTCCCCTTCCTCGGGCAGCCGCCGGAGGTCACCGACGCGGCGCGTGGCTACCTGCTGCTCGTCGCCTGGTCGATGCCGGCGGCGATCACGGCCGTCGTCCTGGGGCAGGTCGCGGAGGCGGTCGACCGGCCCTGGCCGGTGTTCGCCTTCATGGCGCTGGCGGTGCTCTTCAACGCGCTCTTGGCGTGGGGGCTCGTCTTCGGCCACGCGGGCCTGCCGGCGCTGGGGCTGGTGGGCGCCGGCTGGGCGACGTTCCTGGCCCGCTGGGTGCACGCGGTGGCGCTGGTGACGTGGGTGTCGGCCGAACCGCGGCTCGCCGCCGGCCGGCTCGCCCTCCCCGATTGGGGACGGGTGGCGGGGCTGTTCCGCGCCGGGCTGCCGGTCGCCGCGCAGGACGTCCTCGAGGGGGGAGCCTTCGCGGTCGGGGCGCTGTTCCTGGGGCGCGTGGGGACGGAGGCCCTGGCGGCCAACATGGTGACCGTGAGCATCGCCTCGCTGGCCTGGATGGTGCCGGTGTCGCTGGCCACGGCGACGAGCGTGCGCGTGGCCCAGGCCGTCGGCGCCGGCGATCGGCCGGCGGCGCGGCGCACGGCGCTGGTGGCGGTGCTCCTCGGCGCGGCCGTGATGGGGTGCTGCGCGGTGGTGTACGTGGGGGGCGGCAGCCGGCTCGCGCGCCTGTTCACCGACGACCCCGCCGTGGCGGCCCTGGCAGGCACGCTCGTGAGCATCGCCGGCATCTATCAGGTGTCCGACGCGATCCAGTCGGTGAGCCTGGGGGCGCTCCGCGGCCTGCTCGACAACCGCGTGCCCATGCTCGCCAACGCCGTGTGCTACTGGGGCTTGAGCCTGCCGACGGTGTGGTGGCTGACGTTCCGCTGCGGCTGGGGCGCCGCGGGGGTGTGGGCGGGCTATCTGCCCTGGATGGTGGGGACGGGGATCTTCTTCCTGGTGCGCTTCCTCCGCCTCACCGCGGACGCCCCCGGAAGGCATCCGCCCCCCGGCGCAGCGTCCAGCCCGTCGCCATGAACGTCAGGCCGCTGGAGAGGAGGTTGACCCCCACCAGCACCCCCAACAGCGTGCCGGTGTCGTCGCCGCGGGCGGTGAGCAGGAGGAGGGCGAGGAACGACGTGAGGATGGCGTCGAACAGCACCCACCGGGTCGGGTAGGCGTCGCGGAAGGACCACGCCACCGCGAATTTCGCCGCGGCCTCGAAGGCCAGGAGCAGCCCCACGAAGACCACGATCGCCCCCACGCCGGCCCGGGGAATGGCGAGCATCGCGGTGCCGCCGACCAGCGACAGCGCCCCGCACACCAGCGCCAGCCAGAAGCCGCGCCAGTCGAACGAACGGGAGGCGAGCGCCAGCTGCCCCAGCCCGGCGGCGACCAGCAGCGCCCCGCAGAGCACGTCGATGGCCGTCGCCACCGCCCACGGCGCCGCGATGGCCACGACGCCGAGGAGGGCGAGCGCCACGCCGAGCTTGAACGTCGAGCCCGCGATGCGGGCGAAGGGGCCGCCGGGCGCCGACGCGTGCTCCGGAAGGAGGTCGTCGAAGGAGACGCGCGGGGGCGGATCGGGAAGGGGGGCGGCCGGCTCGCTCATCGGTGGAGGGATCCTGCGCGGTGGGGAGAACGCGCCCGCGGGCCCATGGGCGTCGCGGAAGCGAGGTATCCTATCCCACGGGGACCGCGGCCATCCGCCACCGTCGCCCCGCCCGCCTGCCCGCCCCGCCCCGCACCCCCCTCGCGGGGCCGTCGCACGATGGATTCCACCGCCGCTCCATCTCCTCCCCCCGGCCCCGGCGACGGCTCGTCGCGCGTCCGGCGGGGGGCCGACGACGGCACCGTGATCTCACCGGGGCGTGCGCCGGCGCCGGTGGTGGCCACGAGCATGGAGGAGATCGGCCGGGCCCTCGAGGGGCACGCGCTCGGCCACTACAACCTCGAACGCTTCGTCGGGGGGGGCGGGATGGGCGCGGTGTTCCGCGCCGTCGACACCACGCTCGACCGGGTCGTGGCGGTGAAGGTGCTGTCGCGGCAGCACTCCTCCGACGTCGACACCCTGCGCCGCTTCAAGAACGAGGCCCAGCTGGCGGCGCGCCTCGACCACGAGAACATCGGCCGCGTCCACGCGGTCGGCTCCGACGGCGGCTGGCACTTCATCGTCTTCGAGTACATCGAGGGGACGAACCTCCGCGACACGGTGCTGGGGCAGGGGCCGCTCGACGTGCCGAGCACGATCCGCTTCACCGTGCAGGTCGCCGAGGCGCTCGAGCACGCCAGCGACCGCGGCGTGGTGCACCGCGACATCAAGCCCTCGAACATCATCGTCACGCCGGCGGGCCGCGCGCGGCTGGTCGACATGGGCCTGGCACGGCTCCCGACGATGGAGGGCGTGCCCGACCTGACCACCAGCGGCATGACGCTGGGAACCTTCGACTACATCTCCCCCGAGCAGGCACGCGATCCGCGGGCGGCCGACGTCCGCAGCGATCTCTACTCCCTCGGCTGCACGATGTTCTTCATGCTCACGGGGCGCCCTCCCTTCTCCGAGGGGACGCTCGTGCAGAAGCTGCTCCAGCACCAACAGAGCGCGCCGCCGTCGGTGGCGGAGGATCGACCGGACGTGCCGCCGGGGCTCGAGGCGATCGTGGCACGGCTGCTGGAGAAGAACCCGGACGACCGCTACCAGCGGCCGGCGGCGCTCGTCGCCGACCTCGCCGATCTGGCGGGCACGCTGGGCGTCGATCTCGAGGTCGACCGGGCCGCGGTGACGGCCGGCGCGGCGGCGGGGCCGCGGCCGCGCCGCCCGCCGTGGCCGTGGATCGTGCCGGTGGCGGCGCTTCTGGCGCTGGTGGCGGGGCT
>CAISKG010000543.1 GCA_903885855.1 uncultured Planctomycetaceae bacterium | reverse complement strand
CGACGGCGGCCCGGCCGGCACCGTCGGAACCGGCGCGGCCCGCCCCAGGCGGCGTCGCCCGCCACGTGGAGGAGGCCTTCTCGCACGACCTGGCCCATTCCTCCGGCGGGATCCATCCCGCGATCGGCGCCGCGCCGTCGTCGTCCGCCGCCGCCGGCGAGGCCGCGGATCGCTCGACGGCCGCCGCCCTGGCGGCGATGATGCGGTCGCCCGCCACCGTCCGGCAGGTGATCCTCCTCCGCGAGATCCTCGAACGCCCCGTCCATCGGTGGTGACGGTGCCGCCGGCGGACGAGCCGCCCCGGGAGCCGCCCATGGCCGCCGAGTCGCCGACGATGCCCCCGCCGCGCCCCGCCGCGGCCGGATCGACCGTGCTGGGCTGGATCGGCACCGGCGTGATGGGGCGCTCGATGGTCGGGCGGCTCCGCGACGCCGGATTCGACGTCGTCCTCACCACGCGTTCCCGCGCGAAGGCCGAGCCGCTCCTGGAGCGCGGCTGCCGCTGGGCCGACACGCCGGCGGCCGTCGCCGCCGCGGCCGACGTGGTGTTCGTGATGGTGGGCCATCCCGCCGACGTGCGCGAGGTCGTGCTCGGGCCCGCAGGCGCGCTCGTCGCGATCCGGCCCGGAGGCACCCTCGTCGATCACACCACCAGCTCGCCCGCTCTGGCCGCCGAGATCGCGAGCCTGGCATGCGGCCGCGGCGTCTGGAGCCTCGACGCGCCGGTGTCGGGGGGCGACCGCGGGGCGCGCGAGGGCACGCTGACGGTGATGGTCGGGGGGGCCGACGCGCCGCGCGCGGCGCTCGATGCATGCTGGGGCGCCGTGGCGGGCAACGTCGTCGCCTGCGGCGGCCCCGGCGCGGGACAACGCACCAAGCTCGTCAATCAGATCGCCATCGCCGGCGGGATGGTGGGGATGTGCGAGGCGCTGCTCTTCGCCCACCGGGCCGGCCTCGACGTGGAGACGACCCTCCGCGCGATCTCGGGCGGGGCGGCGGGATCGTGGTCGCTCTCCAATCTCGCGCCGCGGATCGTGAAGGGGGACTTCGCCCCGGGCTTCATGGTGGAGCACTTCGTGAAGGACATGCGCCTCGCGCTCGACGAGTGCCGCTCGATGGCGCTGCCGCTGCCGGGGCTGGCGCTGGTGGAGAGCCTCTATACGGCGCTGGTGGCCCACGGCCGGGGGCGGATGGGGACGCAGGGCCTGGTGCTGGCGCTGGCAGAGCAAGCGGATCACCCCTGGCCGCCGCGACCGCCGGCGCAGGTTTCCTGAAGCGCCGCGTCGGACCACAAACCCCCTGTCGGAGGGGGTTTGTGGGGCGGGCGAAACCGGCCGACCACCGGGCATTTCCGCCGCGCCGCAGAAATCCCGATTCGCGGCTTGAGCGGCGCCGGCACCTGGACTACAAGACCCTTGATGCGACCGCTCCGTCGGTCCGTCCACAGCGCGTAGACGAGGTCGCCCAAGCCTCGTCTACGCGCTTGCGTTTTGGGACGGCGCGGGTCCGGTCGACCGGACGACACCGCAGGCGACGGATCGCCGGCGGGATCGGGGCGGTTCGAGCGCGGAGTCCAGGGATGGACGATCGGGCCCACCACGTGCCGGGGCATGGCCCCGTCGCCCGCGCGGCGGTCGCGCGGACGCTGCTCCTCGCGGCGGCCTGCCTGCTCGCCGCGACGACCTGCCGGGGCGACGACGACGTCGACGGCGCGCCGATCGACGCGCCGCTCCCGCTGTCGGTCGCGGTGGCCGACGACCCGGCCTACCTGCGCTCCGGCCCGGGGGGCGACTTCTACCCCACCGAGCGGCTCGCGCGCGGCAGCCGCGTCGAGGTGTGGGCCATCGATCCGGGCGGCTGGGCCGCCGTGCGCCCCGTAGCCGGCAGCTTCAGTTGGGTGCGCGCCGCCGAGGTCGACGTGGAGGCCGGTCCTCCCGCGGACGGCGTCGTGCGCCCCGGCCGCGGCCCCACGCCCCGGGTCGGCGTGGTGATCGCCGACGGCGCGGTGGCACGCGTGGGCTCGCAGCTCAACGACCTCCGCCACGTCGCCCAGGTGCGGCTCGAGGCGGGCGAACGCGTGGCGGTGCTCGAGGAGGTGCGCGTCGCCGACGGCCGGCACGCCGGACTGTGGCTGCGCGTCGAGCCGCCCGCCGGGGAGTTCCGCTGGGTGGAGGTGGCGGCGCTGGAATCGTCGCCGCGGCTGCGCCTCGCGGCGCTCGCCGCCGGTGCCGATCCCGTCGTCGAGCGGGCGCCGCGCGTGGACCGTCCCGACCCGAGCGAGGCGATCGAGTCGTTCCGGGCGGCCGGCGAGGCGATCGCGCTGGCGGCGCGCCAGGCCGCCGCCGCCGCCGAGCCGCAGCCGTTGGCGGAGGTCCCGCAGGCGCGCCGCATGCTCGCCGGCTGGCTCCCGCTGGGCACCGGCATCTTCGAGGCCGCGCCGCCGGTGGCCGTGGCCGCGCCGCCGACCACCATGGCCGACGAATTGGCCGACATCGATCTGGCGCTGTCGCTGGCGGTGGCCGGCCCCCCGACACCTGGAACCTGCCCCAGCTCCGCGAACGCCTCCGCCTCGCCGCGGCGCGCACCGTGACGAAGCCCGACCGCCTCCGCGCCGACGCCATCGACGCCCGCATCGCGCGCTTCGAGGAGATCGCGTCGCGCCAGCAGGTGCTGGCCAACGGCCCCGCCCCGGACCGCTCCCTGCGCCTGGGGAGCATGTGGTCGAGCCTCGGCGCGGTGGGGACGCGGCCGATCCGCCCCGGCGTGCTCCCCGGCGGTGCGCCGGCCGACGGCCGCACGGCCTGGACGCCCCCCGACGTCACCGAGGCCACGGGCCGGCTCGCCACGGTCGTCTCGCGGCGTCCCGACGCGCCGCGTTGGGCGCTCGTCGACGGCAACAACAACGTGATCGTGTTCGTCAACCCGCAGCCGGGCGTCAACCTGGCCCCCATGGTCGGCCAGCAGATCGCGGTGCGCGGCTCGCGCGGCTACATGCCGGAGTACAAGCGGTCGTATCTGGCGGCGACCGAGGTCCGGCCGCGCGTCGCCGCGGCGCCGCAACCCCTCCAGGGGGATCTGACGCGGTAGGCGCCGCTGGAAACAGTCATCCAGGATCCCACCGGCCGCGTGCCGGCCGGCGCCGCGCCGCCGGCCACGGCCGGGGTTTCCCCCCGGTTCCCGGCCGTGGCGGCGGCGGTCGTGTCGGATGTCCGCGCGGCGACGCCGCCGGGCTCAGCGCGGCAGCGCCGTGGCCTCCTCGGCGTCCTGCGACCAGCGGGCCGCGAGCTTCGCCTGCACCCGCGGGTCGGTGGCGGCCTCGCCGCTCCCCTCCGGCCCCTGGACGAGCGCCACCAGCGCGGCCCGGTCGGCGGCGTCGACCCGCGAGAGGCGCGTCGCCAGGCGGGCGACCCCGGCCGGGTTCTCGTCGGCGGTGGCTGAGAACTCCGCCATGAACAGGCAGATCTCGTGGAGGTTCGAGGCGCTCGAGCGGCAGACGAGCCCCTGCAGGGACCGCGTCACGATCTCGAGCCCCAGTCCGTCGGCGTCGAGGAACGCGTCCACCTGCATGGCGTGCCGCGCGGAGCCGTCGGCTTCCCGGGCCGTCTCGCGGTAGCGGACGAGCACCAGGCAGGTGCCGGTGAGCGGTTGCGGCGCGAGGGGGCCGTTGTAGCCGCCGCGGCCGAGGAGGACGAGCGTGCCGCCTTGCGGCGTCCGGTCGTGGCGCAGGACGCGCAGCGATCCCTCGGTGCCCCAGCCGTCGCTCATCTTCCACTGGCCCGGCCCGGTGGGGTCGAGCGACAGGCGGCTGATCCCCAGCACGCGCCACAGGTCGACGATCACGTCGGGCTTGGCCAGCGCGAACTCGAGCAGGTCGCGGTCGCAGGTGAACGTCTCGGTCGGCAAGCGCCGGAAGAGCGTCGGCCGCCGCAGGACGCGCTCCGCCTCCTGCCGGTCGGCGGCCGGCAGCCGCTCCACCGCCAGCGCCCGTCGCGCCGACTCCCGCGCCTCCCGCGACGACGTGCCTCCGTCGCCGGCGAGGAAGCCGATGCCCCCGCCCGTCCGGGGTTCGGCGGCAGGCGCCGCCGCACACCATCCCACCGCCGCCAGCAGCCCCGTGGCCGCCGCCAGCGCCAATCCAAGACAACGCATGAACCGACCCCCCTCGAACCAGTGCCGGCGACCCGCCCCGGTCGCCCGACGGGAAGAGTTTTCGGCCTGGGAGGACGCGACGGCACAGATACGACCCGAACGACCGGGAGAGATTCCCCAGATCCCCTGGATTGACGGACTCCGGGCCCGGCGGAAACGGTTCCGAACGAGGGTTGGCCCCCTGTCGTCCGGGCCCTACGATCCGCCCCCCGCGGTCCCCCTCCCCCCAGGCGCTGCCCTGCATGCACGAAGCCGATCGAGCCACCGTGCCGGCCCCCGAGGGGCGGCGGCATGCCGGTGCGGTCGCGCGCGCCCTGGTCTCCTGGACGCACTGCTGCCTGCGCTCCCCGTGGGCCGTGGTGGGCGTGGCCCTCCTCACCGCGGCGCTCTCGGCCGGCTGGACGGTGCGGTCGCTCGGCTACAAGGTGAACCGCAACGACCTCGTCGACCCGGGCAGCGACTACAACCGCCTGTGGATCGATTACGTCGCCGAATTCGGCGAGGACGACGACGCCGTGATCGTCGTCGAGACCCCGTCCCGTGCCGAGACGATCCGCGTCCTCGAGGAGGTGTCGGCGGAGGTGGCGCGCGACGGGGAGCTGTTCCGCTCGGTGTTCCACGCCGTCGACCTGTCGCGCATCCGCGCCAAGGGCCTCCACTATCTCGCCCCCGGCGAGCTCTCGGCCCTCGAGACGTTTCTCGCGGAATCGCGCCCGATCCTCGAGGGGGGCTGGGCGCAGCTCAAGGTGGGGACGATGGTCGGCGGGCTGGCCAGCCGGATGGTGCTCGGCCCGTCGCGCCGCGCCCCCGCGCCGCGCGAGTCGCCGGAGGCGGCGCTCGAGCGCTACGCCGAGAGCCTCGTGGCCTCCCTCCAGCCTCCCCCGCGCCGGGCGGCCGGCGAGGCGGACGCCTTCCTCTCGCCGTGGCCGGGGATGCCCGCCTCCCTGGCGACGCTCAAGGATCTCTCCAGCGACCAGCTCCTGGCGAAGGAGGGGCGGCTGGGCTTCGTCCTCCTCCGGCTGGTGAAGTCGAACGCCGGATTCGCCGGCGCCAGCGAGGCCACCGACGAGTTGCGGCGCCTCATCGCGATGGTCGCCGCGCGCCATCCCTCGGCCTCGATCGGCCTCACCGGGCTGCCGATCATGGAGGACGACGAGATGCGCGCCAGCCAGCAGTCGATGCTGTGGGCCAGCGGCGTGTCGATGGCGGCGGTGATCCTCGTGATCGTGGCCGGCTTCGGAGGCGTGCGCCACGCCCTGATGGCCAACGGCGTGCTCGTCATCGGGATGGCGTGGGCCTTCGCGTGGGCCACCGCCACCGTCGGCCATCTCAACATCCTCAGCGTCACCTTCACCGTGACCATGATCGGGGTGGGGATCGACTACGGCACGTACTACGTGGGGCGCTACCTCGAGGCGCGGCGCCGCGGGCTGGGCTGCGAGGAGGCCCTCCTCGAGACCAGCGGCAGCGTCGGGCCGGGCATCCTCACCGGCGCGGTGACCACCTCGGTGGCCTTCTTCGCGGCGGCGCTGACGAGCTTCGTGGGGGTGGCGGAATTGGGGATGATCGCCGGCGGCGGGATCCTCCTCTGCTGCGCCGCGGAGCTGCTCGTCCTCCCCGCGGTGCTCGCGATCGTCGACCGGGGGCCGCTGGGGAGGCGCGTCCCGGAGCCGGTGCCGGTGCACGCCTGGCTCGGGTTCATCACCCGCCGCCCGCGCTTCGTGGCCCTGGCGTCGCTGGCCGCGACGTGCGCGGTGGTGTCGGGCTTCCACGATCTGCGCTACGACCACAACCTCCTCAACATGCAGCCGGAGGGGCTGGAGAGCGTGGAGGTGGAGCGCAAGCTCCTCGAGGAGTGCGACCAGAGCGTCTGGTACGCCCTCTCCATGGCCGACTCGCGCGAGGAGCTGCTCGCGCGCAAGGAGCGCCTCCTCCTCCTTCCCTCCGTGGAGCGCGTCGACGAGATCGCCTCGCTCGTGCCGGCCGACGAGGAGGCGAAGCGGCCGATCATCGAACGGATCCGCGCCACCCTCGCCGGCCTCCCGGAGCGTCCCCCCGAGATCCCGGTGGACCGCCTCGACGCGCTGGGGGAGACGCTCGCCTGGGCGCAGGCGGAGGCGGCGAAGCGCCCGGAGGCGCTGCGCACCGCGTGGCACCTGGAGCGTGCCCGCGACGCCCTCCGGCAGATGGGGCCGGCCGACTGCTACCGGGTGATCTCCGGCTACCAGCAGCGCTCGGCGGGGGATCTCGTCAGCCGGCTGCACGCCCTCGCGGCCGTCTCCGACCCCGCCGCCCCCTCGCTCGACGATCTCCCGCCGAGCCTCGTGGAGCGCTTCGTGGGGCGCAGCGGCAAGCATCTCCTCAAGATCTACGGCCGCGGCGACATCTGGAACTTCGAGTCGCTGGAGCGCTTCGTGCAGGAGGTGCGCGCCGTCGATCCGCGGGCCACCGGCAACCCGCTGCAGGCCTACGAGGCCTCGCTCGACATGAAGCGCAGTTACGAGCAGGCCGCGCTCTCGGCGCTGGGCGTGATCCTGGTCGTGCTGTGGTTCGACTTCCGCACGCTGCGCGGCACGTTCCTGGCCGCGCTGCCGCTGGCCCTGGGCATGGCGCAGACCTTCGGCCTGATGGGCCTTCTCGGGATCGATCTCAACCCGGCGAACCTCATCGGCGTGCCGCTGATCCTGGGGATCGCGGTCGACTACGGCGTGCACGTCGTGCACGACGCCCTGGAGCGCCCGGGGCCCTACCGCATCAGCGCCTCCACGGCCAATTCGGTGCTCGTCGACGCGCTGACGACGATCCTCGGCTTCGGCGCGCTGATGATCGCCAGCCACCGGGGGCTCGAAAGCCTCGGCCGGCTCCTCACCCTCGGCGTCACCACCTGCACGGTGACGTCGCTGGTCTTCCTGCCGGCGCTGTTGCGCCTCGTCGATGCGCGCGGCGGCCGCGACGCGGACGACGCCGGGGAGCTCCCGGAAGGGGCGACGGTGCCGTTTCCGCTCGCCACCGACGACGACCTGGGCCGCGCCGCCGACGGGGTGGACGCGGGGGGCCGCGTGGCCGCCTGAGCGGGCCAACCGGGCTTGTCCCGACGGTGGCGTGCCTGCTATTTCCCCCCGCCCCGCCCGCTTTCCCCCCTCCGGGTGTCCCATGCCGCGCCGCCGTTCCCCCAGCCTGGCCGCCGTCCTCGCCGCGATCGGTCTGCTCCCCGCGGCGGTGGTGATGCCGCCTGCGGCCGCCCAGCCCCCGGCCGCGCCGGCGCAGCCCCCGGCCGCACGCTTCCCGGTGCCGGCCGCGCCGATCCAGCGGCCCGCGGCCCCCGCCGCGGCTCAGGCTCCGGCTCCGGCTCCGGCGCCCGCCGCTCCGGCCGCCGGATTCCGCACGCAGCCCCCCGCCGCGGTGCCGGCGGTGCCCGCCCGCCCCGTCGCTCCCGCCGCCGCGCCGG
>CAISKG010000542.1 GCA_903885855.1 uncultured Planctomycetaceae bacterium | reverse complement strand
GGGGGCGGCGCCCGAGGCCGCCCCGGTGCCGCCGCCCGCCGCGGCGCCGCGCGTGTGGCGCGTGGTGGCGGCGCCGGATGGATCCGACGGCACGCCGTCGGTCGGCGCGGCCTGGGAGGGAGCGGGCGACGGCGACGTGATCGAGTGCGCGTTCGACGGCGAGCGGACCATCGGCGCGCTGGAGCTCGTCGGAGGCAAGCGCGTCACGCTCCGCGCCGCGGAAGGGCACGAGCCGGTGCTGCGCGCCGCGGCTTCCGCGGGCGGCGGGGCGGCGATCACGGTGCGCTCGGGGACGCTCGTGCTGGAGGGGATCGGACTCGCCGGCGGGGCCGACGCAGGGGAGCTCGTCCTGGTGGCGCCCGGTGCCGCCCTCGAGATGCGTTCCACGACGCTGTCGCGATCCTTCCCGGGGGGGGCGGGCGGCGCCGGCCGCGCCGAGCCCCCGGCCGGGGCCTGCGTGCGCGTCGGTCCGTCGGGAGCCGCGTCGGCCCGCACGCGGTTGCGCTTCGTCGGCGTGCAGGCGGCGGGGGAGGGCACCTTCCTCGTCGCCGATCCGGGCACGGTGACGGACGTGGAGTGGAACGGCGGAGCGTGCAGCCTCGCCGACCGCTTCCTCCGCGCCGGCGGCGCCCCGCGCGGCGCTCCCGGCACGCGCCTCGTCGTCGTCCTCGAGGATGCCACCATCGCCTGCCGTGCCGGGTTCGCGGCGCTCGTCGATTCCGCCGCCGCCCCCACGATCCCCGCGCTCGACGTCCGCGCGCGGCGCTGCCGATTCGCCGTCGACGCGGGGGCGGTGTTCGTGGAGCAGGTCGGCATCGGAACGCCCGAGGCCTACCGCGGTTCCGTGCAATGGTCGGACGAGGGGGGAAGCTACGAAGGGGGGGAGGCGTTCCGCCGCATCGACGGGGCGGCCGAGCGCGAGGAACTTCCCTTCCCGGAACCCGTCGGGCGCCTGCCCTCCGACGGCAGGAACGACCCCACCTTTCCGGGCGGGGATCGCCCCGCGGGCGGGCCGACCGGGCCCGCTCCCTCCGTCGGCGGCCGACCCTCTGCTTGACACGCCCCGCGCGCCGATTGTCTAGTGACGAGCGTGATGGATGGCCCTTTCGACCCAGGAGTGCAACCGATGAAACGGGGCGGTGCTGTGCTGGTGATGGCGGCGGTGGTGGCGTGCGTGGCCTGCGCGGCCCGCCCGGCGCTGGCGATCAAGCAGTTCCAGGACGAGTTCAAGGCGGTCTACGTCAAGGCCGACAGCAGCGATCCCGCCGAGAAGGCTCTCGCGGCCGCCGTCGAGGGGGCGAAGTGCAACGTCTGCCACAAGGGCAAGGAAAAGAAGGACCGCAACGCCTACGGCGAGGCCCTGGCCGCCATCCTCGACAAGAAGGAAGACGCCAAGAACG
Organism: uncultured Planctomycetaceae bacterium; assembly: GCA_903885855.1. Classification (GTDB taxonomy): domain Bacteria; phylum Planctomycetota; class Planctomycetia; order Pirellulales; family UBA1268; genus QWOP01. The sequence goes on along the minus strand of CAISKG010000542.1, from coordinate 445 downwards.
TCGACAAGATCCGCAAGGCGCTCGAGACCGTCGCGGCCCAGCCGAGTGCCGACGGCGGGCCGACCTTCGGCGACCTGATCAAGATGGGCAAGCTGCCCGGCGGCGACCCGAAGTGACGCTTCGGGCCGGGCTCCACCGACCGTCGACCGGAGACGCCGTCCTGGCGTCTCCGGTTTTTTTCTTCCCGACCCGCCCCGTCTCCCGCGCTGGAGGAGCCATGACGATCCGCCGCCCGCCCCGCCTCGTGATCCGGGACGCCCGCGCGACGCTGCGGGCCGCGGCGTGGCTGGCGGTGGCGGCGGCCCTGCTTCCCGCCCGGCCGGCGGAAGCCCAGCGCCTGGGGCGGCGGTTCCGCGCATCCCCCACGCCGTCGCGGCAACCGCTCCCCCCGTCCGCCCCGGCCTCCCGGGCGCCGGCCACGCCGCCGCGCGGCGCGAGCGAGGGG
>CAISKG010000541.1 GCA_903885855.1 uncultured Planctomycetaceae bacterium | reverse complement strand
GGCGGCCCGGCCGGTAGCCGACGCTCCCGCGGCGCCGCTGCGGGCGCTCGCCGACGTCGCCGCGGATGTGGTCGCCGGAGGTCTGTTCGTCGAAGGCGTCGACGGCCTCGCGGCGCCGGCGCTCGAGCGCCTCCGGCGGGGGGCGATCCGGGATCAGGGCGTCGCAGCCGCCGCCGATCAGATCGGTGCGCCCCGCCTTCACCAGCGCCTCGCGGACGAGGAAGTGGTTTTCCGGCTTGAAGAATTGCAGCAGGGCCCGCTGCAGCCGCCGGTCGCGCATCCCCTTGGCGATCTTCACCGGCTGGCCCGTCATCGGGTCGAGGCCCGTGTGGTACATGCAGGCGACGATGTCGAACGGGCTGGGGATGAAGTCCTGCACCTGATCGGGGCGGTAGCCCTGCCGCTTGAGGAACACCGCCAGTTCGATCATCTCCTCGATGCCGCTGCCCGGGTGGCTGGCGATGAAGTAGGGCACGGTGTACTGCCGCTTCCCCACCCGGGCGCTGGCCTCGCGGAAGGCCTCGTCGAACTTCACGAAATCGTCGGCGCCGGGCTTCTTCATCAGATCGAGGACCGTCTCGTCGACGTGCTCCGGGGCCACCTTGAGGTGCCCGCCCACGTGGTGGGCGGCGAGGTCCTCGAGGTAGGCCGGGTCGCGCCGGGCGAGGTCCATCCGCACCCCCGACGCCACCAGGACGCGCTTCACGCCCGGCACCGTGCGCGCCTCGCGCATCAGCTCGCGCAGCGGGCCGTGGTCGGTGCCGAGGAGCTTGCAGATCGTCGGATGCACGCACGACAGCCGCCGGCAGCGTGCCTCCACCTCGGGCCGCGAGCAGCGCATCTGGTACATGTTGGCCGTCGGGCCGCCGATGTCGGAGACGGTGCCCTTGAAGCCGGGGCGCGAGGCGAGGAGGCGGATCTCGGAGACGACGCTCTCGCGCGAACGGCTCTGGATGATCCGCCCCTCGTGGGCCGTGATCGAGCAGAAGGTGCAGCCGCCGAAGCAGCCGCGCATGATCTGCACGCTGTGCTCGACGACCTCGAAGGCTGGGATGCGGGCGGCCCCGTAGGAGGGGTGCGGCCGGCGCGTGAAGGGGAGCGCGTAGACGCGGTCCATCTCCCCCTCGTCCAGCGGCAGGGCCGGTGGATTCACCACCACCGCCTCACGGCCGTGCCGCTGCACGAGCCGCTTGGCGTTGTGGGGATTGGTCTCCTGGTGGGCGATGCGCGTCATCGTGCAGAAGGCGATGGCGTCGGCGGCGACCGCGGCCGCGTCGGGCAGATGGATCGTGTCGTCCCCCTCGGGGGGCGGCTCGCTCGCGCCGAGCCGGTAGGCGACGCCGCGCAGGTCGCGCAGGTCGCGCGGCGATTCGCCGGCGTCGAGGCGGCGGGCGATCTCGAGGACCGTCCGTTCGCCCATCCCGAAGACGAGCAGATCGGCCTTGGCGTCGAGGAGGATCGACCGGCGGACGGAGTCGCTCCAGTAGTCGTAATGGGCGAGGCGCCGCAGCGACGCCTCCACCCCGCCGGCGACCACGGTCACGCCGGGGTAGGCCTCGCGGGCGCGCTGGCAGTAGGCGAGCGTGGCCCGGTCGGGGCGGCGCCCGATGTGCCCGTCGGGGGAGTAGGCGTCGTCGTTGCGCACCTTCCGGTTGGCGGTGTAGTGGTTGATCATCGAGTCCATGTTGCCGGCCGAGATCCCGAAGAAGAGCCTCGGCCGGCCGAACTCGCGCCACGGCGCGCAATTCCCCCAGGGGGGCTGCGCCACCACGCCCACTCGCCACCCGGCCGCCTCGAGGAGCCTGGCGATGAGGCCGTTGGCGAAGCTGGGATGGTCGACGTAGGCGTCGCCGGTGACGAGCACCACGTCGACGGCGTCCCAGCCGCGGGCCTCCATCTCCGCCCGGGTGGTGGGGAGGGGAGGCGGGCACGGGGTGCCGGCGGCGGGGGCTGGTGGGAGGGGAAGCGGCATGGGGGGCCCGGAGGGGATGCGGTATAGTCTTACCTCCCCGAGCGACGAGGATTGAGTGGTGCCCCGACTTTCCCCCGCATCGCACCGTTCGCCGCGGCCGGCACCGGGCGACCGGCGCCGGCAGGGGCGTGCGGCCGCAGGGCTGGCGGCGTGGCTGGCGCTCGCCGTCGGTGCGGCGGCCGGCCGCGGGGAGGACGGCATCCGCGACTGGATCGCCCAGCTGGGGTCGGATCAGTTCGCCCGCCGGGAGGACGCCAGCCGCCGGCTCGCCGCCGCCGGTCCGGAGGCCCTCGAACCGCTGGCGGAGGCCGCCCGCGGCGCCGATCTCGAGGTCGCCAGCCGGGCGATCGAGATCCTCGGCACCTACCTCGACCCCCGTCCGGCGTCGGCCGACGAGGCCGGCCCGGGGGACGAGGCCCCGGCCGCACCCGCGGCACAGCCGGAGGCCGACGACGCCGCGCGGGCGCTGTTGGCCCTCGACGCCGAACGGGTGCTGGAGACGCTCGCCGAGGGCGCGCCGGGGCCGGTGCCCCAGCTGGCCTCGACGGCGCTGGAATACCACCAGCTCGGGATGCACGAATCGGCCCGCGTGCGGCTGGAGACGCTGGGGGTGAAGTTCGCCGACGGCACCATCGGCGCCCTGCGCCGCGGGCTGACGGTGACGGTCGATTCCAACTGGACGGGCGCCGCCGAGGATCTCCGGCTCCTCACGCGCCTGCGCAATTTGCGGCACGTGGCCATCCACGGCCTGCGGATCGACCCCGCCACGCTCGCCGTCCTCGGTCGCCTGCGCACCCTCGAGACGCTGCAGCTCTTCGGCACGGGGGTGTCGGACGACGCCGTGGCCACGCTCCAGTCGAGGTTCCCCAACGCCGAGATCGACGTCCGCAAGGGGGGCAAGCTGGGGGTGGGCGGGCAGCGCCTCATCGGCCCCTGCCAGATCACGCAGGTGGTGCCGGGAGCGGCGGCCGACCGCGCCGGCATCCGCGTCGGCGACATCGTGCTCTCCATGGATGGCGAGCCGATCCGCAATTTCGACGCCCTCACCGACTTCATCGGCGGGCACGCGCCGGGCGACGCGATCGACGTCGAGGTGGAGCGGCCCGTGGCCGGTGCCGTGCCGCAGCGTTTCACGTGCACCGTGAAGCTCGACGGCTGGGATTGATGCCGGGGCCCGCCGCGGGGCTCGGGGGCCGGAGGCCGGCCCCCCCGCGCGGGCCCGACCGTGGGGAGCCGACGATGGCAGACGAGCGGGTCGACGTCCGCTGGCACGCGCATGCCGTGTCGCGCGACGACCGCGAGCGCACCGCGGGCCACAAGGGCTGCGTGCTGTGGTTCACCGGGCTGTCGGGCTGCGGCAAGAGCACCCTGGCCAACGCCGTCGACCGACGGCTGCACGCTCTCGGGGTGCGCAGTTTCGTCCTCGACGGCGACAACGTCCGCCTCGGCCTCAACGCCTCGCCGGCGCTCCTCCGCGAACGGCACGGCGAGGCCTTCGCCACCCGCTTCGGGCTCGGGTTCGGCGCGGAGGACCGCGAGGAGAACATCCGCCGCATCGGCGCGGTCGCGGAATTGTTCGCGCAGGCCGGGATCGTCGCCCTCACCGCCTTCATCAGCCCCTACCGGCGCGACCGCGACGCGGTGCGGGCCATGCTCCCCGCGGGCGATTTCGTGGAGGTGTTCGTCGACGCCCCGCTCGAGGTGTGCGAGGCACGCGACCCCAAGGGGCTCTACAAGCAGGCCCGGGCCGGGAAGATCCGCGGCTTCACGGGCATCGACGATCCCTACGAGGCGCCGCGCACGCCCGAGATCCGGGTCGATTCGACGGCGGGGGCTCCTGACGAACTCGCCGGGCGGGTCATCGAATGGCTCGTCCGCGCCGGGAAGATTCCGGCGGCCCCGCTCAGCGCTTCGGGCCGATGAGCTCGACGAAGTTGCCGTCCGGGTCGCGCACCACCGTGAGGTGCATGCCTCCGGGCACGAGCGATTCCGGGAGTCGCACCGGCGACTTGGCGATCGGCTTCACCCCCAGCTTCCCGAGGCGCTCGAGGGCGGCGCCGGTGTCCTCGACGAGGATGGTCAGGTAGCGGAAGCCGGTGTGGCTGTGGATGAATTCCACGTCGCCGCGCCGGGGCGTGGTGCCGGCGACCTGCATCAGCTTGAGCTTCGTCGCCCGCTCCCCGTCGCCGAGGGCGAGCACCTTGATGGACAGTGCCTTGCCGTCGGTGAGACCGGCGTCGGTGGCCACCTCCGCCGGGACGTCGAATCCCGACAGCTCCCGGAACCCGATCCCCTCGGTGTAGAAGCGGACGCTCGCACCGAGGTCGGAGACGACGGTGCCCAGATCGATCGTCGTGGAGGGGAAGGAGCCGGGTTCGGCCGCGTGGGCCGCGCCGCAGCACGCCAGCGCCACCAGGAGAGCGGTCATGAGGGTCGGCGTACGCATCCAACGGCGCGGCATGGGGAGTTCCTGCGGGGGGGGACGAAGGGGAGGGGCGGACCGGCCGGCTCCACGGGGCCGGCAGCGCTCGGACGGCGGATCGGAACCGGGCGCGCCGGCGCCGGGCCCTCAGTCGAGGAACCCGGAGAGCTCCTCGCTGCGGGCGGGGGCCTGCAGCTTCCGCACCGCCTTGGCCTCGATCTGCCGGATGCGCTCGCGGGTCACCTTGAAGATGTGCCCCACCTCCTCGAGCGTGTAGCTGTAGCCGTCGCCGAGGCCGTAGCGGAGCTTGATGATCTCGCGCTCCCGGTAGGAGAGGCTCTTGAGCACCTTGGCGATCCGGTTGCGGAGCATCTCCTGGGCCGCGCCCACCGCCGGATTCTCGGCGCCGGTGTCGGGGAGGAGGTCGCCGAAGTGGCTGTCCTCGCTGTTGCCCACCGGCCGGTCGAGGCTGATCGGGTAGCGGCTCATCGCCGACACACGCCGCGTCTCGTCGACGGGGGTGCCGGCCCGGGCGGCGATCTCCTCGATCGTCGGCTCGCGGCCGTACTCCTGGAGCAGTTGCCGGGCGACGTTCCGCACCCGCGACATCGTCTCCACCATGTGCACCGGGATGCGGATGGTGCGGCTCTGGTCGGCGACGGCACGCGTGATGGCCTGACGGATCCACCACGTGGCGTAGGTGCAGAACTTGAACCCGCGCCGGTACTCGAACTTGTCCACGGCGCGCATCAGGCCGGCGTTGCCCTCCTGGATGAGATCCAGGAACGACAGCCCGCGGTTGCGGTACTTCTTGGCGATCGAGACCACGAGGCGGAGGTTGCCCTCCGACAGGCCGCGCTTCGCCTTCTGGTACTCGGCGTAGATCGACCGGATCTCGCCCACGCGCCGCTTCAGGCTCGCCGGCGTCTCCTGGCAGGCCTTGAGGATCATCCGGTATTCATCGACGAGCTTCTGCCGCCCGGCGGGGGGCTGCTTGCTCTTCTTGTGGGCCTCGATCTTGACGCGCAGTTCCTTCATGCGGCGGACGAAGTCCTCGAGCGTCGGGATCATCGCCTCGATGCGCTGCGTGCGCAGGCCGAGTTCCTCGATGAGCCGGACGCACCGGCGGCGCCGCCGCCCCAGCCGGGCCCAGGCCTCGCGCCGTTCCGCCATGCGCCGCTTCTTGGACAGCGCGATGCGGTAGTCGGCCTTGTTCTGCCGCAGGAGCACCTCGAGGGTGCGCAGGTTGTGGGGGAGACGGCCGAGGATCTGCTCCTTCTCCAGGCGGTCGGTGACCGACACCTGGACGGTGCGGTCGAAGGGGAGCTCGCCGCGATGGACGCGCGACAGCACCTTGAAGGCGTGCTGGCAGACGTACTCGCATTCCAGCAGCTTGGCCCGGAACGCGGCGCGGGTCGTCTCGATTTGCCGCGCCAGCCAGATCTCCTGGGCGCGCGTCAGCAGGGGGATCTCGCCCATCTGCGTGAGGTACATGCGCACCGGGTCGTCCGACCAGTTCTCCCCCGCCTCGACGAGGACGTCCTCCGACTCCGACCCCGACTCGATCTCGGCCTCCGCCTCGGCGTCGACCTCACCCTCGGGAAGAACCCCCGCCTCGTCCTCGACGAGGATGTCGCCATCGGTCTCCTCCGTGTCGACGACCTTCACCGACAGGTCCTCGACGTCCCGGGGGCTGGAGACGACGTCGTCCTCGAGTTCGTCCAGTAGCGAGTCGTACAAGGTCAGTGCTCCTTCGTGGACTGGAACCGGCGGGGGAAGTCGGCATCCCCCCGCAGCCGGGGTTCACCGGGGACATCTTTCGGAAAGCCGACAGTGTGATTCAAGGGGCGGGCAAGTCCAGCCGCGCTCGGCCTGCGGGGGAGGAGTGCATTCCGGCCGGCGATTTCCGTCTCGTCGACGGTCCGGCGGGGATTCGCTTCGTTGGAGGACAGGGGCCGGGAAGCGGGCGGGGACGGCGGCCGTCAGGGGGCCGCCCCCGGGGGTCGGGGACACCGCACGACGGCCGAGGTCGGCGTGCGGGGAAGCCTGGGAACAGGGGCGGTCGCCGCGCCGAGCGCCGACGGAGGGACGAGGGATCGCGTGGACGATGAGCCCATGGGCCGGGGGTTCGAGGGGCGTCGCCACGATCGGTGGCTGGGGGGCGCCAAAAGGCAGAGGATTATGTCCCTGCGACACTCCGGAGGCCAGTTTTTTTTTGGGCCGCGGAGGGGATTGTTCGAGGAACGGGCCCCGGAATGGTAAATATTTCCGGGGACGTTGTTTCTGACGCCTGCGGAGCCCGCCGACGATGAGTGCCTACCTCCTGCCCTGCGACTGCGGCACGGACATCGTCGTGACCGCCGCCCAAGCCGGCGGCCAGGCGACCTGCCCGGCGTGCGGCCGGGCCGCCGCGGTGCCCCGCTTCCGCGAACTCTCCGCGCTGCCGCGGGCCATGACCGCGCCGCCCCGCGTGGCGGCCGGGGCGCGGCGCCCCTGGCGGATCGGCCACACCTTCCTGCTGGTCGGGGCGCTGGTGACGGCGGGATGCACGCTGGGCTCGATGTCGTTCCAGCCGCCGGCGATGGAGTGGGTGTCGAGCGAGAAGATCCGCTCCTCGGTGATGCAGGCGGCGACCGACGAGGTCTACACCATGCTCCGCACCAGGCTCGTGCCGGCCGGCGTGGAGCGGCCGCCGACGGCCGACGAGGCGAAGATGCGGGCCCGCACCGACTTCTACGCCGGGATCCGCGACGGACTGCGCACCGCCGCCCTCGTCGGCGTGTTGGTGGCGGCGCTCGGCGGTCTGCTGCTGCTGCTCGACCGCATTGCGCTCCCGGGGGTGCCTTCGTGAAAGCCGCGTTCATCGAGCGCACCGGCCCCCCGGACGTGATCCGGGTGGGAACGCTGCCCGACCCGGTGCCCGGCCCCGGGCAGGCGCTGGTGCGCGTGCGGGCCTGCGCCGTCAATCCGATCGACACCTACGTGCGCTCCGGCGCCGTCGCCGCCCCGCTGCCACAGCCGTTCGTGGTGGGCTGCGACCTCGCCGGCGAGGTCGAGGCGGTGGGGCACGACGTCGCCGGCCTCCGCCCCGGCATGCGGGTCTGGGGCTCCAATCAGGGCGTGCTCGGCAGGCAGGGCACCTTCGCCGAACTCGCCGCCGTCGACGCCCACTGGCTCTATCCCACCCCCGAGGGCGTCGATGACGACGCTGCCGCCGCCGCGGCGCTGGTCTCGATCACGGCCCACCTCGGCCTGGTGACCCACGCCGCCGTGCGCCCCGGCGAGACGGTGTTCGTCAACGGTGCCTCCGGCGGCGTCGGCTCGGCCGTGGTGCAGATCGCCAAGGCCCTCGGCGCCCGCGTCGTCGGCACCGCCGGCAGCGAGGCGAAGCGGGCGCTCGTGCGCGAGCTCGGCGCCGACGCCGTGCTCGACTACCGGCGCGACGATCTCCCGGCCGCCGCGCGGGCCGCGGCGCCGGAGGGGATCCACGTCTACTGGGAGACGCAGCGCGATCCCGATCTCGACCGCGCCGTGGAACTGCTCGCCGAGGGGGGGCGGATCGTGCTCATGGCCGGCCGCGACGCTCGTCCCGCGTTTCCCGTGGGGCCGTTCTACGTGAAGTGCTGCCGGATGGCCGGCTTCGTGATGTTCAAGGCCGACCGGCACCTCCAGGCGGCCGCCGCGCTCGACATCGGCCGTTGGCTGGCGTCCGGCCGGTTGCGCGTGCCGATCGACCGCGTCCTCCCGCTCGAGGCGACCGCCGAGGCCCACCGCCTCCAGGAGGCGGCCACCGTGGGGGGCAGCGGAGCGCTCGCGGGGAAGATCGTCATCCGCCCCTGACCGACCGGCGCACGCGTTCCCGGAGGCACTGGCCCATGGAAGGGGATCGACGGCCCGCAGCGACGGCGGCGGGTGGGGGCGGTGCCCGTCGGCCGTGGCTGGCGGCGTGCGTCGCGGTGGCCGTCGCGCTGGCCGTCGCCGCGATCGCGGCGCCGGCGCAGGAGGGGGAGCCCTTCCGCTCCCCGGGCGGCGTCCGCACCGGCATCTTCGGGCTCGAGACGCGGGGCAACCGCTTCGTGTACGTGTTCGACCGCTCCGCCAGCATGGCCGATCCCGACGGCCGCCCGCTCGCGGCGGCGAAGCGGGAGTTGCTCCGCAGCCTCGACGAACTCGGCGACGTGCAGCAGTTTCACGTCATCTTCTACAACGACCGCCATCAGGTGTTCACGCCGGAGGGGGGACGGGGCCGGGCGGTGTTCGCCACCGAGGCCAACCGGCGCGCGGCGCGGCGCTTCGTCGAATCGGTGCGGCCCGCGGGGGGCACGCGGCATGCCGAGCCGTTGGCGGCGGCCTTCCAGCTCGCGCCCGACGCGGTGTTCCTCCTCACCGACGCCGACGCCGGTGACGACCTCGAGCCGGCCGAGATCGAGCGGCTGGTGCGGCTCGCCGACGGGGCGCGCTGCATGGTGGTCCAGTTCGGCGACGGTGACCGTCGCTCTCCCGGCCTGGCCGACATGGCGGCGCGGTGCGGCGGCGAGTACCGCGTGGTGTCGCTCGAGGACGCGGAGGCCGCCGCGCGCGGCGGCCGGTGAGCCGGCGCGGGCAGCGGGGCCGCGG
>CAISKG010000540.1 GCA_903885855.1 uncultured Planctomycetaceae bacterium | reverse complement strand
GCCGCGCGGAGCGCCGGCACGCGGCGCGGCGGGCCGGGCCTTCGGCTCCGGCGGCAGCACCGGCTCGGCCGGGCTCACGGGGGATTCGGGCACCCGGCGGCGCAGGACGTCCGGCGCGGCTTCCTGCACCCCCATGTAGCGCTGGCGGATGGCCGCCTCGTCGCGCTGCACCGCCGCGACGCGCGCCCGCTGGCGGTACTTCTCCAGCCGCATCCGGTCGCGCCCCTGCACGCGCTCGAGCGACCGTGACACCGAGAGCCCGCCGCGGCCCATCGACTCGCGGCTCGCCCCCTCCGAGAAGTCGCCGTCGATCTCGTCGTCGGCGCGGCCGAGCTTGATCGACGCCAGGCCGCGGTAGTAGTAGGCCCGCGGATCGAGGGACCCGGCCTCGATGGCCGCGGTGAGGGCGTCGTAGGCGGTCTGGTAGTCGCCGTCGTAGTAGGCGTGGACGCCGGCGCCGTAGGAGGAGGCCACGGCCAGCGGCTCGTCGGCCCGGGCCGGCCCCATGGAGATCGCCGGCAGTGCCGCCGTCGGCAGGCAGGCCACCCCGATCCACAGCCAGCGTCCGATCCCCGTCGACCCCTTGGTGTCCATGGCCTGCACGCTCCGACCGGTTGTGACGATCTTCCCAGGGGAGCCACGCCCCCCACCACACCATCGGCTGACCGGGCCCCGCCTCCGCGACGGGCACCGGATCCGGCGGCAGAGTCTACCCGGCCGTGGGGCGCTCCCGCCGCCGGGATGGCCGCAGGGTTTGCCCCGTCCGCTCCACCGTCAGGGTCGGTCCCGGTCTCCCCGCACGTCCGGCCCGGTCGCCACCGCGTGGCGGAGGAAGGTCTCCTCGTCGACGTACACCCCCGCGCGCACGAACTCCACCAGGAGCCGTTCCCCCTCGGCCCGCCACAGGCCGAGGAAGCGCCGCAGTTCACCGAGGGGGCAGCGGCCGCGGACGTCGACGGAGAGGATCCGCCCCTCGCGTTCCCAGGCGTTGCCATCCACCTGCCAGCGCCCCCCCGCCCCCTCGCCGACCCACAGGAAGGCCCCGTCGGGCTCGGTCGAGGCCCTCGGGAACGCGTCGAGCGCGGCCAGCGCGGCGTCGAAGCCCGCGCCGGTGGTGATGCCGCGCGGGCCGCCCGGCCGGAGCGTCGGCCAGATGCCCCGCTCGTCGTGGAACGGCGGGCCCGGCTCGGCGTCCCCGCCGCGCGGATGGAGGACGACGTCGAAGTGCGCGAGTGCCGCGGCGTCAGCCGGCCCCATCGGTCGGCCCTCCGCCGGTCTGCCGTGACACCCAGGCGGCGTAGTCGCCCCCCGCGCCGCACTCCCGCCACAGCACCTGCGGGAGCTGGTAGGGGTGGGCTTCGACGAGCGCGGCGACGCAGGCGTCACGCGCGGCGGGGCTCGTCTTGCAGGTGCAGCGCCACTCCGCGTCGCAGGCGGTCCTGCCCTCCCAGCGGTAGACCGCCAGGAACGGGCCGTCGACGTGCACGCAGGCGGCCAGCCCGCGCTCCACGAGCCGCTCGGCGCACGTCCGCGCGCCGCGCTCGTCGGGAAACGTGGTCACCACCTCGACGACTCGCGCGGACGACACGCCACGGGCTCCCTGGGATGTCTCAGGCCGCTTCGACCACGCGGCGCCACGCGGCGGCGGGTCTGGCCGACGGGATCTCGGACCATTGTGGCGGAATCGCACCGGGCGGGCAGGCGCGGACACCGCCCCTGCCACCCGGGGGCACCACGGCACCGGGGGGGAGGATGCGATGCGCCTCGCCCGGCCCGACCTCGTGGACCCCGGGCGCCGCGGCGTCGACCGCCACCCCCGCCCCCCCCAGGCAGAAGCGCCGCGCGGCGCCCCTGGGCTGCGACCCCTCCACGGGAGGATGTCCGAGGAACACCGTGCCGGCACGCGGCACCACCGCCGGCCGGAGGAGCCGGGCGAGCTCGTCGTCGGCGCCGTCGCCGGGGGCCGCCGCGTCGAGGAGCCGGCCGGCGATCGCGTCGAGCAGATCGAAGGGG
>CAISKG010000539.1 GCA_903885855.1 uncultured Planctomycetaceae bacterium | reverse complement strand
GGCGGCGCGCGGGCCCTGCACGCCTGGAGCGTCGCCCACCCCGGGCCCTTCTGGCGCGCGGTGTGGGACTTCTGCGGCGTCGAGGGGGATCCCGGCGCGACCGACGTCGTCGCGGCGCGGGAGTTCCGCGACTGGCGCTTCTTTCCCGACGGCCGGCTCAACTACGCCGAGAACCTCCTCCGGCCGGCGCGGTTGGCCGATCCCGGCTTCGCCGCGTCGCCGGCGCTCGAGTGCCACGACGAGAGCGGCTTCGTCGCGAGGCTGTCGCGGCTCGAGCTGTGGCGGGAGGTCTGCCGGCTGGCGGCCTTCCTCGCCGAGCGCGGCGTGGGGGAGGGGACGCGCGTCGCCGCGGTCCTCCCCAACCGGGCCGAGGCGGTGATCGGGATGCTCGCCACGGCGCTCGTGGGGGGCATCTGGTCGGGCTGCTCGCCCGACTTCGGCGACGCCGCGCTCCTCGACCGCTTCGGCCAGATCGGCCCGCACGTGCTCATCACCACCGACCGGGTGCGCTACAAGGGGAAGTGGCACGACCTGCGCGGGCGCATGGCCGACCTCGCCGGGCGCCTGCCGACGCTCGCCGACTGGATCCACCTGGGCGCGGCGCCCGCGGCACCGCCGGGGGTGCGGCTCGTCTCCTGGGAGGACATCCCCGCGGCTTCCGCCGGGCCGGTCGCGCCGCGCCGCTTCCCCTTCGCCACCCCCCTGGCGATCCTCTACTCCTCGGGCACCACAGGCGCCCCCAAGTGCCTCGTGCACGGCGCGGGGGGCACGCTCGTGCAGCACCTCAAGGAGCAGCGCCTCCACTGCGACATCGGCCCCGGCGACCGGCTGCTCTACTACACGACCACCGGCTGGATGATGTGGAACTGGCTCTGCGGGGCGCTGGCCTGCGGGGCGACGATCGTCCTCTACGACGGCTCGCCGCTCGAGCCGCGGCCCGGGATCCTCTGGGAGGTCGCCGAGGCCGCCGGCGTGACGCATTTCGGCGCGAGCGCCCGCTACTACGCCGCCCTCGAGCAGGCGGGGGTGCGGCCCGGGAAGACGCACGCGCTGGCGGCCCTCCGCGCGGTGCTGTCGACCGGTTCGCCGCTGCTGCCGGAGCAGTTCCGCTGGATCCTGGGCGCGGTGAAGCCCGATCTCCATCTGGCCTCGATCTCCGGGGGCACCGACATCGTCTCCTGCTTCGTCCTCGGCGATCCGACGCGACCGGTGCACGCCGGCGAGATCCAGGGCCCGGGGCTGGGGATGGACGTGCGCGTGTTCGGCGAGGCGGGGGAGCGGCTGGTGGGCGCCCCGGGGGAGCTCGTCTGCGCCACCCCCTTCCCGAGCATGCCGATCGGGTTCTGGAACGACCCCGGCGGCGCCGCCTACCGGGCGGCCTACTTCGAGCGTTTCCCGGGCGTGTGGTGCCACGGCGACTGGGCGCTGGAGACGCCGCGCGGCGGCTTCGTGATCTTCGGCCGCTCCGACGCCGTGCTCAACCCGGGGGGCGTGCGCATCGGCACCGGCGAGATCTACGCGCAGCTCGAGGCCTTCCCGGAGGTGCTCGAGGGGCTGGCGACGGCGCTCCGCGGCGGCGGCGACGAGCGGATCGTGCTCTTCCTGCGGCTCGCCGAGGGGGCCGTGCTCTCAGGCGCGCTCGAGGCGGCGATCCGGGAGCGGCTGCGGCGCCACTGCTCGCCGCGCCACGTGCCGCACTTCGTGGTCGCGGCGCCCGACCTGCCGCGCACCGTGAGCGGCAAGCTCTCCGAGATCGCCGCGCGCAACTGCCTCGCCGAGCGGCCTGTGGGCAACGCGGGGGCGCTGGCGAATCCCGAATGCCTCGCCTTCTTCGTCGACTGGGCGCGGCGGCAACGCGGCCGGCCGGATGCCTGACCGCGTGCCGCCAGGGCGCCGCGGGCATGCGGGCCGACGGCGTCAGGCCGCGGCGATCCCTCGCGCGGCCCGGGCCCGGCTCCGGGGCTGGCCTGCGCGGGTGGTCATTCCGTAAGGTGGCGCCACCCCCCCGGGAGTGTCTCGCCAGTGGCGTCGATGGCAGCCGTGAAGCAGCGTTTGGAAGGCATCGACCACCTCCGGGCGGTGATGTCCCTGTTCGTGGTCACCTGGCACATGCAGGGCGCGGGCAGGTCGTCCATCTTCTCCCGCGAAGCATTCTCCCGGCACTCCTTCACGCTCTCCGACTTCGTGAACTTCCACCTGCTGCTGCTCGCGGTGCCGATGTTCGTGTTCGTGTCGGTGTACCTCTACGCGCGCCAGCCGCCCACCGTCGCGCGGCTCGGCGATCGCCTCGGCCGGCTGGCCATCCTCGCGACGTTCTGGCCCGTCGCGCTCATCATCTACTACGCGCGCTATTCCGGGCTCCGGCACGCGCTCCCGGGCAGCCTGACGGAGGGGGTGCGATTCGTGTTGCGGGCCGGCAACTCGCAGTACTATTTTTTCCCCTCGCTCATGCTGTGCCTGATCGCGGCCCATCTGTTTCTGATCCTCGGCCGCCGCACGCAGGCCGGGGTGTTCGTCCTCTCCTGTGCGTTGCTGGCCGTTCTCGCACCGCTGACGCTGCTCACGGGATTCGCCCCTCTGAGCGCCTATTGGAATCCGGCGAGTTTCTTCCCTGTCGCGTTCGCGGCCGCGCTCGTCGCCCGTCACGAGGGCTTCGTCGATCGCCACCGCACGCGCATGGTCGTGGTCTCGGTCGTGATGGCGGCGCTGCTCGCCGTGCTCGAATGGCGGTTCCTGGTGGGCGAGGTGTTCTTCGGTGGCCAGTCGTGTGCCCTGCCCTGCTACGCGAGGCCGTCGCTCCTCTTCTCCGTCGTCGCCCTGGCTCTGGTCGCCCTGCACCCTGCGGTCACGTCGGGGCCGGTGGTCAGGTTTCTGTCCGCGCACTCGCTGGCCCTGTTCTGCCTGCACCCCTTCTTCATGCCCCTCCTGCGGAAGTCCCGCTGGGCGGGCGAGCAGGCCGTGGGCGTCGAGCGGTGGGCGGAGACCCTCGCGGTGATCCTCGTGAGTTACGCCGCGGGGATGGTGCTGCGGAGGTGGTACCTCAAGCCCGAGCTGCTCGCCTGAAATGGCCGCCGCCCCGCCGCGCCCGCATGGTCGCGGCCGGCGCCGGCCGCCATAATCCCTGCAGGCCGGCCGGATCCCACCCGATCCCACCCGGTCCCCGCGGTCCCCGAGGAGCGAGCGATGACGGCCCCGCGCGACATTCCCCTCCGCAAGATCGACCATGTGCGTTTCTTCGTCGGCAACGCCCGGCAGTCGGCCTTCTTCTACCGCAACGCCTACGGCTTCGAGGTGGTGGCCTACGCCGGGCTCGAGACGAAGGTCCGCAACGAGGCCGGCTACGTGCTCCGCCAGGGGGGGATCACGTTCGTCCTCCAGTCGCCGCTGCGGCCGAATCACCCCGAGGCGTCGCGCCTCATCCTCCACGGCGACGGGGTCGCCGACATCGCCCTCTCGGTCGACGACGTGCGCCTCGCCTACAACCTCGCCGTGGAACGCGGGGCGGTGGGGGTGGTGGGGCCGAAGGCGCTCGAGGACGAGCACGGCGTCTACGAATACGCCACGATCCGCGCCTACGGCGACACCACCCACACCTTCGTCAACCGCGACCGCTACCACGGGGCCTTCGCCCCCGGCTACGTGGCCATCGACCCGGAGCGCTACAGCCCGGCCACTTACCATCCCGCCGGCCTCCTCGCCATCGACCACATCGTGGGCAACGTCGAAGAGGGGCGGATGAACGAGAGGGTCGACATCTACCGCACCGTGCTCGGCTTCGAGCAGCTCGTCTCCTTCGACGACAAGGACATCTCCACCGAGTACTCGGCGCTGATGTCGAAGGTGGTGCAGGGGGGGGCGGGGCGGATCAAGTTCCCCATCAACGAGCCGGCGAGGGGGCGGCGCCGCAGCCAGATCGACGAGTATGTCGATTTCTACGGTGGGGCCGGGGTGCAGCACATCGCCCTGGCCACCAACGACATCGTCAAGACCGTGCGCGCCCTGCGGGCCAACGACGTGTCGTTCCTGCGCGTGCCGCGCACCTACTACGACTCCCTCCTCGACCGCGTCGGCCCCATCAAGGAGGACGTGGCGGAGCTCGCCGACCTGGGGATCCTCGTCGACCGCGACGACGAGGGCTACATGCTGCAGATCTTCACCAAGCCGGTGCAGGACCGGCCGACGCTGTTCTTCGAGATCATCGAGCGCCACGGCTCGAAGAGCTTCGGCAAGGGCAACTTCAAGGCGCTGTTCGAGGCCATCGAGCGCGAGCAGTCGCTGCGGGGGACGCTCTGATGGCGCTCCCCCTGCCGCCGGTGCGCACGATCCGCGACTTCTACGCCTTCGAGCAGCACGTGCGCACCTGCCGCGCGCGGCGCGGCGTGGCGATGGTGCCGCAGTGGTACGAGGTGCCGGTGTTCTACTTCTCCAATCCCCATTCCGTGATCGGCGACGGCGAGGCGGTGGTGCCCCCCCGGGAGACGCGCGAGCTCGACTACGAGCTCGAGATCGCGGCGGTGGTGGGGCGCGAGGCGCGCGACCTGCCCGCCGACGACCGGGCGCTCGAGTGCCTGCTCGGCTTCACGATCTACGACGACTTCTCCGCCCGCGACCTGCAGCGGCAGGAGATGGCCGTGGGGCTCGGCCCGGCCAAGGGGAAGGATTTCGCCAACGCCCTCGGGCCGGCGGTGGTGCCGCTGGCGGACCTCGCCGACCGCTACGTCGACGGCCGGCTCCATCTGGCGATGCAGGCGGCCGTCAACGGCCGGGTGCTGTCGCGCGGCGACGCCGGAAGCATGCACTGGACCTGGCCCCAGCTCCTCGCCCACGCCAGCCGCGACGCCACGCTCCTCCCCGGCGACGTGATCGGCTCGGGCACCGTCGGCACCGGCTGCATCCTCGAACTCGGCCCGGAGAACGTGGGGGGCTGGCTCGTGCCCGGCGACGTCGTGACCCTCTCCGTCGAGCGCCTCGGGACGCTCGCCAATCCGATCGCGGCGCCGCGCCGCTGAGCCCCTTCCCCCGCGGGAGCCCGCTCCATGCCCCACTACCTCGCCCGCGGCGCGATCCCCCCGAAGCGCCACACCGAGTCGCCCCGGATCCCCGGCTTCCTCGGCGAGGGGATCCACTACGAGGAGGTGGTCTCCACGGAGGGCTTCTCGCGCGCCTACAGCATCCTCTACCACCTCCGCCCGGCCACGCGCGTGACGGCGATCGAGCCCCTGCCGCCGCTTCCCCCGCCGGCGGCCGCCGAGCTGCCGCTGCGCCACGTGCATCTCCACACCGCGGCGCTCGCGCGATCCGGCGACGTGGTGCTCGGCCGGGTGCCGATGTTCTTCAACGCCGACGTGGCCATCCACCGCTGCCGGCCCGCCGCCGCGCAGGCCGAGCTCTACCGCAACGCGCGCGACGACGAGATGCTCTTCGTGCAGGCCGGATCGGGCCGGCTGGAGACGATGTTCGGCTCGCTCCCCTTCCGGCCCCTCGACTACGTCGTGATCCCCAAGTGCACGACCTACCGGATCGACTTCGACGACCCGGCCGCCGCCGACCTGCTCGTGGTCGAGGCCCGGGGCTCGCTCCGCTTCCCGAAGCGCTACCTCAACGCCGACGGCCAGCTGCGCCTCGGGGCCCCCTTCGGCGAGCGCGACATCCGCGGCCCGGAGGCGGTCGCGCCGGTGGACGATCCCGCCCCCTGCCCGATCCTGGTGCGCGACGGAGAACGCCTCGCGCGCTACGTCGTGGCGAGCCATCCCTTCGACGTGGCGGGCTGGGACGGCATGGTCTATCCGTTCGCCTTCAGCGCCGCCGATTTCGAGCCGATCACCGGCCGCATCCACCAGCCGCCGCCGATCCACCAAACCTTCGAGGGGCCGGGATTCGTGGTCTGCACCTTCGCGCCGCGGCTCCTCGACACCGATCCGCGCGCCGTGAAGGTGCCCTACATCCACAGCAACGTGGAGTCGGACGAACTGCTCTACTACGTCCTCGGCAGCTTCGGCAGCCGGCGGGGCGTCGACGCCGGCTCCTTCACGCTCCATCCCCACGGTATCCCCCACGGCCCCCATCCGGGGACGATCGTGGCCAGCCGGGGGGCGACGCGCACCGACGAGCTGGCGGTGATGATCGACACCTTCCGGCCGCTCTCGGTGGCGCGGGGGGCGCTGGCCCACGACCGCCCCGAGTACCCGTTTTCCTGGATGGAGGGATGATGGAGATCGACGTGGCCGGGACGGGCGTGGTGGAGATCTACCGGATGCTCGTGGGGCTCGTGACGCCGCGGCCGATCGCCTGGGTGACCACGCGCTCGCCGGGGGGCGTGGTGAATCTCGCCCCGTTCAGCTTCTACAACGCCTTCGGCGCCAATCCGCCGGTGGTGGTGATCTCGCCGACGCTCTCGCGCGACGGGAAGAAGAAGGACACGCTGGTGAACATCGAGCGCGACGGGGAGTTCGTCATCAACGCCGCCACCGAGCGCCACGCGGAGGCGATCAACCGCACGAGCGCCGGGCTTCCGCCGGAGGAGAGCGAGGTGGAGCTGGTGGGGATGGCGACGGTGCCCTCGCGGCGCGTGGCCCCGCCGCGGCTGGCGGAGGTGCCCTTCGCGCTCGAGTGCCGGGTGCGGCAGGTGATCCCGGTGGGGTCGGGGCCGATCTCGGCGAATCTCGTCATCGGCGAGGTGGTGACGATCCACGTGGACGACGCCATGCTCGACGCCACGGGCCAGCCCGACCCGCGCCGGATCCGGGCGGTGGCGCGCCTCGGCGGCGACCACTGGTGCCGGACGACCGACCTCTTCGACCAGGGCCGGCCCGCCTGAGCGAGCGGCGGCGCCCGTCGGGGCGTCATCGCAGGCGCTCGAGCACGGCCACGAGCCGGTCGATCTCCTCGGGCGTGTTGTAGAAGGCCAGCGACGGCCGCACCGTGGCCTCCAGGCCGTAGCGCCGCAGCGACGGCTGGGCGCAGTGGTGCCCGGCGCGGACGGCGATGCCCTCGCGGTCGAGGGCCCGGCCGACCGCCACCGGGTCGTGCCCCTCCATCACGAACGACAGCACCCCGACCTTCTCCCGGGCGGTGCCCACCAGCCGCAGGCCGTCGACGGCCGCCAGCCGCGCCGTGGCGTGGCGGAGCAGCTCGTGCTCGTGGGCGGCGATGCGCTCGCGGCCGAGCGCCGTGACGTAGTCGAGGGCGGCGCCGAGGCCGACCGCGTCGGCGATGCTCGGCGTGCCGGCCTCGAACTTGGCGGGGGGCGGGGCGTAGGTGGTGCGGGCGAAGGTCACGTCGGCGATCATGTTGCCCCCGCCCTGCCAGGGCGGGAGCGACTCCTGCGCGTCACGGCCCATGAACACCGCGCCGATGCCCGTCGGGGCGAATACCTTGTGGCCCGAGAAGACGTAGAAGTCGCAGCCGATCCGCCGGACGTCGACGGGGAAGTGCGAGACACTCTGCGCCCCGTCGACGAGCACGCGCGCCCCGACCGCCCTGGCCATCCCGGTCATCAGTTCCACGGGGAGGATCGTGCCGAGGCTGTTGGAGGCGTGCGACAGCGCCACCACCCTGGTGAGCGGCGAGAGGAGTCGCCCGTAGGCCTCCACGATCACGTCGCCCCGGTCGTCGATCGGCACCACTCGGATCACCGCCCCGGTCCGCTCGGCGACCATCTGCCAGGGGACGATATTGGCGTGGTGCTCGAGCTCGGTGAGCACGATCTCGTCACCGCGCGAGAGCGAAGGCGCGAGGATGTTGGCGCAGAGGTTGATCCCTTCGGTGCAGCCGCGCACGAAGAGGATCTCGTCGGCCGAGGCCGCGCCGAGGAACTCGGCGACCGTGCGCCTGGCATGCTCGTAGGCGTCGGTGGCCCGGGCGGCGAGCGTGTGCGCGCCGCGGTGGATGTTGGAGTTGTCGTGCTCGTAGAACCGCGTGAGGGCGTCGATCACCGCCCTGGGCTTTTGCGTCGTGGCGGCGTTGTCGAGCCATGCGAGCCGCTGGCCGTTCACGATTTCCCCGAGGATCGGGAAATCGGCGCGGATCGCGGCCACGTCGAGGACGCCGCCGACGGCGGGCGCCGGCCCCCCTGCGCCCATCGCGCCCGTCGCCCCGCCGCGGCGCGGAAGCGCCGGGGAGGGATCGCGGTGGGAAGCACCGCGGATCCGCCCCACGAACGACGTGATGGCGGCGGTGTCGATCCCCTGGCCCGCGGCCGCAGGGGGCTCCGGGGCCGCGGGGGAGGCCATCCCCCCCGTCCGGATCGGCGGCG
>CAISKG010000538.1 GCA_903885855.1 uncultured Planctomycetaceae bacterium | reverse complement strand
GGGCAGCGCCGGCCCGGCCCGCCCGTCCGTCGAGCCTCGCTGGAGCCCGATCGTGCCGATGGACCATGCCCTGCCCGACGTCCTCCGCGTGCGCTGGCCGGCGGGCGCCCCGGAGCCCCCGCCCGAGACGGACGCCGCCATCGACCGCGCCTGCGCGGTGCTGCGCCGCGGCGGGCTGGTGGCGATCCCCACCGAGACCGTCTACGGCCTGGCCGCGGTGGCGCTCGACGAGCAGGCGGTGGAGCGGATCTACATCGCCAAGGGGCGCTCCGCCACCAACCCGCTCATCGTCCACGTCGACGGGATCCCGATGGCGCGGAGGCTCGCCGCGGCCTGGCCTGCCGCGGCCGAGCGGGTCGCGGCGGCCTGCTGGCCGGGCCCGGTGACGGTGGTGGTGCCCACATCGACCGAGGTGCCCGATCGCGTCACGGCCGGCGGCCCGACCGTGGCCCTGCGCTGTCCCGACCACCCCATCGCCCGGCGGCTCATCACGCGACTGGGCCTGCCGCTGGCGGCCCCCAGCGCCAACCGGTCGCTGCGGCTCTCCCCCACCACCGCGGCGCACGTCCTCGAGGGGCTGGGCGCGAAGGTCGACCTGATCCTCGACGCGGGCCCCTGCGGCCGCGGCATCGAGTCCACGGTGGTCGACTGCACCGTGACGCCGCCGCTGATCCTGCGCCCGGGGCCGCTGGGCGCGGCGGCGCTCGCCGCGATCCTCGGCCTCGACGGGGTGGCCGAGGCGGGCGCCGACACCGCCGCCGACGGCGCGAGCCGCTCCCCCGGCCGCCTGGCGCGGCACTACTGCCCGCGCACGGCGCTCGAGGTGGTTCCACGGGCGGCGGACCGCGTCGAGGCGCTTGCCCGCGAGGGGCGGCGCGTGGTCTGGATGACCACCGCCGCGGCGGCGGAGCGCACCCGGCGGATCGCCGCCGCGTTTCCGGACGCGATCGTCGTGCCCATGCCCGCCGAGCCGGATGCCTACGCGGCCCTGCTCTACGCGATGCTCCATGCCGCCGACAAGCGGTCGCTCGACCGGATCGTCATCGACGAACCCCCCGACGAGCCCGGCTGGCGCGGCGTCCGCGACCGGCTGTTCCGCGCCGCCGCCGGGGCCGCCGCGGAGGAGGAGGGCGACGACGGGCAGGACGAGGGAACGTGAGCCCGCGGCCACCGGGGACAGCGAGCCGTCCGTGGAAAAAGTCATCCCCGACCCCACCGGCCGCGTACCGGCCGGCGTGGCTTTCCACTGCCGGGCCCCCTGAAAAAGCCGAGGCTTTTTCCGGGTGCCTGCCGCCGCATCCGGCGACGGATCACGTCGTCCACTGCCTGCTAGGCGGCGGCGGTGGAGAGGATGTCGGCCAGAGCCCCGGCCAGGTCGGGATAGCGGAAGATGAAGCCGCTCTCGAGCGCCGCCCGGGGGATGACCCGCTGCGAGTCGAAGAGCACCTGGGCGAACTCCCCGAACACGATCCGCAGGCCGAAGTACGGCGCCGGCATGAAGGCGGGCCGGCGCAGCTGGCGGCCCAGGGCGCGGGTGAAGTCGGCGTTGCGCACGGGATTGGGGGCCACGGCGTTCATGGGGCCGGCGAGCGCCGCGGTCTCGGCGGCGTGGACGTACATCCGGGCCAGATCGGCGACGTGGATCCAGGGCATCCACTGCTTCCCGTTGCCCAACGGGCCGCCGGCACCGAGCTTGAAGGGCAGCAGCATCTTGCCCAGCGCCCCGCCGCCGGCGCCGAGCACGATGCCGGTGCGGGCCGGCACGACCCGCACCCCCAACTCGCGCGCCGCCGAGGCCTCCGCCTCCCAGGCCACGCAGACCTCGGCGAGGAAGTCGCTCCCCGGCGCCGCCTGCTCGGTCAATTCCTCGTCGCCGCGATTGCCGTAGTAGCCGACCGCGGAGGCCGACACGAGCACCTCCGGCCGCCGCTCCGCCTGGGCGATCCCCTGCACCAGGTGCCGCGTGCCGACGGTGCGCGTCTCGCGGATGCGGCGCTTCCGTTCCGCGGTCCACCGTCCGTCGGCGACCGATTCCCCCGCCAGATGGAAGACGGCGTCGATCCCCTCGAAGGCGGTCGCCGGCGGCGGGCCGCGCATCGGGTCCCAGGCCACGATCCGCCCGGCGAGCGTGCCGATCGACTTCGCCGCCCGCGCCGGATCGCGCGAGAGGACCACCGGCTTGTCGAGCAGCCGGAGGAGGCGCGGCCCCACGAACCCCGTCGCCCCGGTCACCAGTGCCCGCATGAGTGCCTCCGCCGCTGGTCGGCCCGTCCCGGCGGGCGCGTCCACGGCGCCCCTGCAAAAACGACTGTCATCGGAAGCGGGTGCGGAAGTATAAACAGGGTCCCCCCCACCGGCCTCCCCTCCCGCCCACTGGACCCTGCCTTGTCCTCCCTGCCGTCGGCCGGACGGCCCCCGCATCCGCCGGGGCGCCGCCGGTCGAAGATGGCGGAGTTCCTCTCCCGCGGCCTTCCGCCCCCCTCCGGACTCCGTCGAGACCTCTGGATCTCCACGGCCGACGCCACCGCCTACAGCGTGATGGTCGGCTGCGGGGAGCACTACATCCCCGCCTTCGCGCTGGCGCTGGGATTCGGCCCCGTCGCCACCGGCCTGACCGCGTCGGTGCCGCTGCTGGCAGGCGCGCTATTGCAGTTGGTCACGCCGCTGGCGGTGCGGCGCATGGGCACCAACCGGGGCTGGGTGGTGGCCACCACCGCGGTGCAGGCCTTGAGTTTCCTGCCGCTGATCTGGTGGGCGCTGCGCGGTCACGCCGAGCTGTGGGAGATGCTCCTGGCGGTGAGTCTCTACTGGTCGGCGGGGATGGCCGGAGGGCCTGCCTGGAACGCCTGGATGGGCACGGTGATCCCGGAGCGGATGCGCACCCCCTACTTCGCGCACCGCAACCGACTCGGGCAGTTCGCGGTGCTCGTGGGCTTCGTCGCCGCCGGCCTGGCGCTCGAGTGGGGCCGGCGCCGCGGGGTGGTGCTCGTCACGTTCGCGGTGCTGTTCGCGGTCGCCTCGGCGTGCCGCCTGGTGTCCACCCTCTGCCTGGCCGCCTGCCGCGAATTGAAGCCGCCCGAGGACGTCGCGCCGGCCGCGCGGCCGATCGACGCCGCGCCGGAGGCCCGGGCCCGCGCCTGGACGCGCTTCCGCGCCGTGGCGGGCTCGCCGGCCGGCACGCTCCTGAGCTACCTGTGGGCGATCACCTTCGCCTGCCAATTCTCCGGGGCCTACTTCACGCCTTACATGCTCAAGGACCAGGGGTTCACCTACCTCTCCTACATGCTCGTCGTGGCGGTCAGTTTCCTCGCGCGGGCGCTGGTGCTCCCCGGGCTGGGACGGCTGGGGAGCCGGATCGGGAGCCTGGGGCTGTTGTGGGTCGGGGGGCTCGCGATCGTGCCGCTCACGCTCTTCTGGCTGGTGTCGGCGGAGATCCCCTGGCTCGTCGGCATCCAGTGCGTGGCGGGGACGGCGTGGGCCGCCTACGAGCTGGCCGTGGTGCTGCTGTTCTTCGAGGCCGCCTCGCCGCGCGAGCGCACCGCCGTGGTCACCGTCTACAACCTCGGCCACGCCACCGCCTGGGTGGCGGGCGCCGCGACCGGCGGGCTGCTCCTCCGCAGCCTCGGGGAGGATCGCACCGCCTACTACACGGTGTTCGTCGTGTCGGCGGTGCTGCGCGTGGCCGCGATCCCGTTGCTGCGCCGCGTCCACCTCCCCGGGCGTTCCGGCGCCGGGGAGCCGGGTGAAGCCGGGGAGCCGGGTGAAGCCGGGGCGCCGGCCGCCGGGGGCACCGCCGCCGCGCCCCTCCTGCCGGGCGACGAGGTCCTCCCGGGCGACGTCGTCATCCCCGCCGACTCCGTGATCCCGGCCGAGCGCCCGCGGGCCGAGGACGGCCGCGCTCCCAGCGACGGGCGGAGCGTGGCCTGAGGTCCGCGGGGGATCAGGACTTCTGCGGATGGATCCGCGCCTCGTTGCCGAGGGCGACCCGGTTGACGGCGGCGAGGAACGCCTTCGCCGAGGCTTCGAGGGAGTCGGTGGAGACGCCGCGGCCGCGGAAGGTGGGGCTGCCGCGGGGCGCACCCACCGGCTGCAGCTCGACGGTCACCTCGGCCTGTGCGTCCTTCCCCACGGTCACCGCCTGGACGCGGAAGTCGCGGCACACCGTGGTGACGCCGGTGAGCTTCTCGATGGCCAGGAAGATGCCGTCGATCGGCCCGTCCCCCTCGTTCACCTCGACGGTCCTGGCGACGCCGTCCTGCGCGACGGTGAGCACCACGCGCGGCGACGTCCCGCAGGAGCAGGCGATGTCGTAGCCGCCGAACGTGAAGCGCTCCGGCACCTCGGCGATCTGGTCCTCGCAGAGGGCGGCGATGTCGCCGTCGTAGATCTCCTTCTTCCGGTCGGCGAGCACCTTGAATCGCTCGAAGAGCGTCTGCAGCTGCTCGGCGGAGAGCTGGTATCCCAGCGCCTTGGCCCGGTCGGAGAGCGCGGCGCGGCCGCTGTGCTTCCCCAGCACGAGGTCGGTGCGCTCGAGCCCCACGTCCTCCGGCCGCATGATCTCGTAGGTGCTGCGCTCCTTGAGCATGCCGTCCTGGTGGATCCCCGACTCGTGTGCGAAGGCGTTGCGGCCGACGATGGCCTTGTTGCGCGGCACCTGGATACCGGTGATCGAAGCCACCAGACGGCTGGTGGGGACGAGCTTCTGGGTCACGATCCGCGTCTCGCAGCCGTAGTGGTCGTGGCGCGTGCGGAGGGCCATCACCACCTCCTCGAGCGAGCAGTTGCCCGCCCGCTCGCCGAGGCCGTTGATGGTGCATTCCACCTGCCCCGCCCCGGCCTCGACGGCGGCGAGGCTGTTGGCGACCGCCAGGCCGAGGTCGTCGTGGCAGTGGACGCTGATCACGGCGCGGTCGATCCCCGGCACGCGCTCCCGCAGCGCGCTGATCACCCGGTGCATCTGCTGCGGGGTGGCGTAGCCGACGGTGTCGGGGATGTTCACCGTGGTCGCCCCGGCGTCGATCGCCGCCCCCACGACGCGGCAGAGGAAGTCGATCTCCGTCCGCGCCGCGTCCTCCGGCGAGAACTCGACCTCCGGGCACAGCGCCCGCGCCCGGCGCACGCCGGCCACGGCCCGGGCCACGACCTCGTCCTCCGTCATCCGCAGCTTGAATTCCCGGTGGATGGCGCTGGTGGCCAGGAAGACGTGGATCCGCGGCCGTTCGGCCGCCCGCAGCGCCTCCCAGGCGCGGTCGATGTCGGCGTCGTTGCAGCGGGCCAGCCCGCACACGACCGCCCCCCGGATCGCCCCGGCGATCTCGCGGACGCTGGCGAAGTCGCCGGGCGAGGCGATGGGGAAACCGGCCTCGATGACGTCCACGCCGAGGGCTTCGAGGGCCTGCGCGATCTCCATCTTCTCGGCGAGGTTCATGCTCGCGCCGGGCGACTGCTCCCCGTCGCGGAGCGTGGTGTCGAAGATGCGGATCGGGCGGGACGGTGTCATCGGTGGAGCCTGGCGTGCTGGGGCGCTGCCGCGCCGATACGGCCGCACTCCTCCGGCGGCGGAGAGGCGGCACGATGCGACGCGGGGACCGGCCGTGCGCCTCGGCGGCGGCCCGGCGGCGTTGCCCGCGCGCCGACGCAGCGCGGCGAGGCAGTATAGGGGGGCCTCGGAGCGGTTGTGTAGAATCCGACACCCGGGGCCGACCGGCCCGGATGCACGAGTCGCCCGCGGGCCCGACGATGCCCCACTCCGCCAGCGCCGAGCCCCACGCCGCCGCCCCGCGCCACGCCGCGGGGCGGGCCGGCGAATCCCTGGCAGGTCGGGTGCGCCGCGGCGCCGGTCCGGTGATCGTGTTCGCGCTCGGCGGCCTGGCCTGGTGGTGGCTGGCGACCCACCATTTCGGCGGTGCCGACGGCCACGACGGCGGCGTCCGGCCCGCCCCCGCCCCGGCCCCCGACAGGGCCGAGGTGACGCTCCCCGTCGAGGCCGTGGCCGCGGCCGGGATCGAGGTCGCCCCGGTGACGCTCGAGCCGGTGCGCGACCACCTCACCGTCCCCGGCCGCATCGATTACGACGCCCGCAAGCGCCTCGACTACCAGGCGCCCGTCGACGGCATCATCTCGCAGATCATGGTCCAGGTCCGCCAGCCGGTGGCGAAGGGGGGGACGCTCGCGGAGATCTCGAGCCCCGAGGTGGGCATGGCGCGCGACGAGATCCGGCGCCGCGAGGACGACCGGCAGATCGCGCTGGTGGCGGCGGAATGGGCGACGACCGTCGCCGAGAACGTGGAGGCGCTGCTGAAGGCGCTGGCCGGGCGCCCGGCGCTGCCGGAGGTGGAGCGGGCCTTCCAGGAGCGGATCCTCGGGGCCTACCGGGAGAAGCTCCTCGGCGCGTATTCGAAGCTGGTGTACGTGGAGAAGGTCAACGCCAGCACCCGGTCTCTCGGCGAGGGGGCGGTGTCCGGGCGGCTCGTGGAGGAGCGTGCGAGCAATCTCGAGGTGGCCCGAGCGAACTTCGAGGCCGCCTGCGAGGAGGCCCGGTTCGGCACCCGTCAGGACCGGGACCGGGCCCAGGCCACGCTGGCCTCGGCCGACCGGCTCATGCAGGTCTCGCGCGAGCACCTGCGCACGCTCGTCGGCAGCCGGCTCGGCCCCGACGCCACGGCCCTGGTGGACGCGGCGGCCGGTGAGGAGAGCCCGGGGGAGACCGCGTCGCTCTCGTCGCTGGCGCTCAAGACGCCCTTCGACGGCGTCGTGGAGGACGTGTTCGTGGCCCGCGGCGAGCGCGTGCGCCAGGGCGACCCGATGTTCGTCGTCGCCGACACGCGCGTGCTGTGGGTGCGGGCCCAGATCCACGAGCGCGAGTGGACCGCCGTCGACGTCAAGGTCGGGCAGGAGATCGCCCTGGTCGTCCCCGGGGTCAACAGCCACGCGGCGACGGCCCGCGTCCACCACGTGGGCGCGGTGGTCGAGGCCGACTCGCGCAGCGTGCCGCTGGTGGCGGAACTGGCCAACGACGACGCCGACGCCCACCTCAAGCCGGGGATGTTCGTCTGGGTCGACCTGCCGCAGGGGGCGGTGCGCGAGGCGCTGGTGGTTCCCGCCGCGGCGGTGGTCCGGCACGAGGGGCAGGCGTTCGTGTTCCAGCCGGTCGGCGAGGGGCGCTACCGGCGCGCGGACGTCGTCACCGGCATCGAGAGCGGCCAGCGCGTGGAGATCGTCTCCGGGATCCGCGCCGGGGAGCCGGTGGTCGTGTCCGGTGCCTTCGTCCTCAAGAGCGAACTCCTGCTCGAGAACGAGGAGTGATCGGGCGCCGCCCGACACGGAGCCCGGCAAGCGGATCGGGGGTGGCGTCGTGCTCTCCGGACTGATCGAGTGGTCCCTCGGCAACAGGGCCCTCGTCCTCTGCCTGTTCGTCCTCCTGGCCGTGGGGGGGCTGTTCGCCGCCACGCGGATCCCGGTGGACGCCGTCCCCGACCTCGTCAACGTCCAGGTGCAGATCGTCACCGAGGCCGGCACGATGTCGCCCCTGGAGGTGGAGCGCTACGTCACCTATCCCGTCGAGCTGGCGATGAGCGGGCTTCCGGCGGTGGAGGAGGTGCGCAGCATCTCGCGGTTCGGCATCTCGTTGGTGACCGTGGTCTTCCACGAGGGCACCGACATCATGCGGGCCCGGCAGTTGTGCGCGGAGCGGCTCCCGGAGGCGAAGTCGCGCATCGCCGTGGGCCACGGCGAGCCGCAGCTCGGCACCCTGAGCACGGCCCTCGGCGAGATCCTCCAATTCGAGGTGCGCGGCACCGGCCAGGACCTGATGACCCTCCGCAGCATCCTCGAGTGGGACATCGCCCCGGCGATGCGCGAGGTGCCCGGCGTGACCGACATCAACTCCCACGGCGGCCACGCCAAGAGCTACGAGGTGCGGGTCGATCCCGACCGGCTCAGCGCGCAGGGGGTGACGCTCGGCGAGGTGCTGTCGGCGCTGGAGCGCAACAACGAGAGCACCGGCGGGGGATACGTCGTCAACAACGGCGAGCAGCGATTCATCCGCGGCCACGCGCTCCTCGGCGGCGTCGCCGACATCGAGAAGGTCGTGGTCCGCAGCCCCCCCGGCGGCGTGCCGGTGCTGGTGCGCAACATCGGCGAGGTGTCGGTGGCGCCGCTGGTCCGGCAGGGGGCCGCCACCCGCGGGGGGCGCGGCGAGGTGGTGACGGGAATGGTGATGATGGTCCGCGGAGAGAACAGCCGGCGCGTCGTGCAGGCGGCCAAGGAGAAGCTCGAGCAGCTGCGGGCCACGCTCCCGCCGGGGGTCGACATCGAGATCCTCTACGACCGCTCCGACCTCATCGCCCGGACGCTCGACACGGTGCTCCACAACCTCGCCGAGGGGGGCCTGCTGGTGATCGGCGTCCTGCTGCTCCTCCTGGGCAACCTCCGCGCCGGCCTGATCGTGTCGCTGGCGATCCCCCTCTCGATGCTCTTCGCCGCGAACCTGATGTGGGCGGCGGCGATCCCGGCGAGCCTCATGAGCCTGGGGGCCATCGACTTCGGGCTGGTCGTCGACAGTTCCGTGATCATGGTGGAGAACTGCGTCCGCCGCCTGGGGCTGGCGGGGCAGGGGGAGTCGAAGCTCGACGTCGTGCGCGACGCGGCGATCGAGGTCCGCGGGCCGACGATGTTCGGCGAGCTGATCATCGCCGTGGTCTACCTGCCGATCCTCTTCCTGGAGGGGACGGAGGGGAAGCTGTTCCGGCCGATGGCGCTGACGGTGCTGTTCGCGCTGTTGGGATCGCTCGTCATCTCGCTGACGCTGATGCCGGTGCTCGCCGCGACGTTCCTCAAGCGCGAGCCGGAGCACGAGCCGCTGCCGATGCGGCTCTTCCACCGTTGCTACCACCCGGTGGCGCGGCTCGCGGTCTGGCACCCGGTGTGGATCACGGTCGCCGCGCTGGGGCTGGTGGCGGCGACGATCCCGGTGGCGCTGCGCCTGGGGGCGGAATTCATGCCGCGCCTCGACGAGGGGGATCTGCTCATCGAGGTGGTCCGGCTGCCCAGCGCCACCCTCGAGGATTCGGTGCCGATCACCACCCGCATCGAGAAGGTGCTGGGGGCCTTCCCCGAGGTGGGCACGGTGTTCTCGAAGACGGGACGGCCGGAGATCGCCAACGACATCATGGGCGTGCAGCAGACCGACGTCTGGGTCATGCTGCGGCCGCGTGCCGCCTGGCCGGAGCAGGTGTCGCGCGACGATCTCGTGGCGCGGATGTCGGAGGCGCTGGCGGCGGAGATCCCCGGGGCGAATTTCGGCTTCAGCCAGCCGATCGAGATGCGCGTCGACGAGCTCGTGGCGGGGGTCAAAAGCGACGTCGCCGTGCTCGTCTACGGCGACGACCTCGACACCCTCGGCCTCCTCGGGAAGCGCATCGAGCGCGTCCTCCGCGGCGTGCCCGGGGCGGTGGACGTGCGCGCCGATTGGCAGGCCGACGTCCCCACGACGCGGATCGACGTCCGTCCCGACCAGCTCGCGCGCCACGGCATCGACGGGGCGGAGGTGATGCGCACGGTGTCGGCGATGGGGGGGATCCCGGCCGGGGTGATCTTCGAGGGCCGGCCGCGCTACCCGCTGGTGGTCAAGTTCCCGGCCGAGTGGCGCGAGAACGTCGACCGCATGCCGCAGATTCCCGTCGGGGCCGCCGCCGGCCGGCCGGTGCCGCTCGGCGAGCTCGCCGACGTGGTCCGCGAGGAGACGCCGCCGTCGATCGAGCACGAGAACTCGCGGCGGCGGACCTACGTCTCGGCCAACGTGCGCGGCCGCGACGTGGCGAGCTTCGTGGCCGACGCCCAGGAGGCCGTGGCACGCGACGTCGCGCTCCCCCCCGGCTACGCGATCGCCTGGGGGGGCGACTTCGAGAATCTCGTCTCGGCCGGGAGACGGCTGATGCTGATCACGCCGCTGGTGCTGGGGCTCATCGCCATGCTCCTCTACACGAGCTTCAAGTCGTTCCGCCTGGCCGCGCTGATCTTCTGCGCCGTGCCGGTGGCGGCCTCGGGAGGGGTGGCCGCGCTGGCCCTGCGCGGGATGCCGTTCTCGATCGCCGCCGGCGTCGGATTCGTGGCGCTGTTCGGGGTGGCGGTGCTCAACGGCCTGGTGTGGGTCAGCGGCGCGGAGCACGCCCGCGCCGCCGGCATGTCGCCGCGCGAGGCGGCACTGGCCACCGCGGAGGTGCGGATCCGCCCGGTGCTGATGACGGCGCTGGTGGCGAGCCTGGGCTTCCTCCCGATGGCCCTGGCCACGTCGGCCGGGGCGGAGATCCAGCGGCCGCTGGCGACGGTGGTGATCGGCGGGATCGTCACGAGCACGCTCCTCACGGCCCTGGTGGTGCCGGCGATCTACCCCTGGTTCGTGCCCCGAACCGGGCCGGCCGTCGCCCCGACGCGGGAGGGCGGGTAAAACTCCCCTGTCGCCCGCCCCTCTCCCGCCCGGACCCGACGATGACGCTCCGCGAACTGCAGTCCCTGATCCGCCGGATGTACCACGACAAGGACGCGGCCCGCGGGGTCGAGGGAACCTTCATGTGGCTCTCCGAGGAGGTGGGCGAACTGGCCGGCGCGCTCCGCGGCGGCACCAAGGAGGAGATGACGCTCGAGTTCGCCGACGTGCTGGCGTGGCTCGCCACGATCGCCAACGTCGTGGACGTCGACCTCGAGGAGGCGGTGCGGCGCAAGTACGGCGCCGGCTGCCCGGGCTGCGGTCAGTTCGCCTGCACCTGCCCCGACGCCGAGAAGCCATGACGCGCTCCTTCCGCATCGTCGCGCGGCCGATCGCGGTGCTCCTCCTGGCGGCGCTCGCGGCCGCCGCGCCGGCGGGCCGTGCCGCCGCGGCCACGGTGGTCGGCCTCGGGGGCGCGTGGCGGAGCGGGTCGTGGACGCCGGTGACGGTGGGGCCCGACGCCGCCGGCATGGCCGCGGCCAGGGTGTGGGTCGAGGACGCGGACGGCGAACTCGTCGGATCCGGCCCCGCCGACACGTCGCCCGACGGGGCGGCACGGTTCCTCGTCCGCTGCGGCCGCCCGGCGGGGCGGGCGCTCGTGGAGTGGGCCGACGGCACGCGTTCGCCGCTCGACCTGCCCCCCCCGCTGGAATCGACGACGCGTGTGATGCTCGTCATCGGCGACCTGCCCGGCGCCGAGCGCGCCGCCCGGCTCATGCAGCGCGACGACGGCTCACGGGCCCGCGTGCTCGCGCTGGCCGACGACGACCGTCCGGCTCCCTCGGGGCTGGCGTTCGACGTCGCCGACGCCGTCATCGTCTGTGGCAGCGCGCTCGGATCGCTCCCCGGCGACACGCTCGCCGCCCTCGACGACTGGACGCGCCGCGGGGGGAGGATGGTGTTCCTGGCCGGCGCCTCCGCGGCGCCGCCGGCGCTCGTCGGAACGCCGGCGGCCGCCTGGCTGCCCGGGCCGGCGGGGGGCCCGGGACGGGTGGCGCGGATGGTGCCCCTGCGGCGCACGGCGTCGATCGAGACCTACGCCAAGGCCTCGCGGCCCCTGGAGCGCGGGGCCGTCGCCGGGCTCGAGGCCCCGCTGCTCGACGGCACCGCCGCGCTCGACGGGGCGATCGAGGCCTGGGAGGGCTCGGCCCCCACCGACCTGCCGCTGGTGGTGCGCCGTGCCCACGGCTTCGGCACGATCACCTGGGCCGGGCTCGATCTCGACCGGCCGCCGTTCCGCAACTGGACCGGCTCCGACACGCTCCTGGTCGAACTCCTCGGTGGCCGCAACGGCGCCCGGGGCAGGGGGGGGGCCGCCGGGCAGGGGCCCGTCGATCTGGGCGGCCAGCTCCGCGTCGCCATCGATCGCTTTCCCGGCGTCGGCCCGGTGCCCTTCGAGGTGGTGGCGGGGCTCGCGCTTGTGTACGTGGCCTGCCTCTATCCGCTGGAGTGGTGGCTCGTGAGACGCTCGGGCCGGCCCTGGCTGGCGTGGCTCACGCTGCCGGCGCTGGTGGCCGCGTTCACCGCCTTCACCTGGTGGACCGGCGAGCGCTACAAGGGGCGGTCGTGGCAGGTGCACCGGGCCGATCTGGTCGACGTCGACGTGGCCGGGGCGCTCGCGCGCGGCACGTCGTTCCTCGGCGTGTGGTCGCCGGAGAACGCCCGCCTCGATCTGGCCGCCGCTCCCCGGCCGGGTCCACCGGCCGCCGGCGCGGGCACCGCCGCGCTGTCGTGGTACGCCATCAGCGGGCGCGGCATGGGGGCGGTCGACGCGCCGGCGGCGCATCCGTCGCTGGCGACGGATCCCTATCGGGCGGGCCCGCCCGCCGACCGGCTCGCGGGCGTGCCGCTGGCGGCCTCCTCCAGCCGCGTGTTCGAGGCCGAGTGGAGCGCTCCCGCGGCCGCGGGGTTGGTGGAGTCGTCGCTCGAGCGCGACGCCCAGGGGATGCTGCGCGGCGGGCTCGTGAGCCGGCTGCCGGCGGAGCTGCGCGACTGCGCGCTGTTCCACGCGGGCTGGTGCTACGAGATCGGCACGCTGCCCCCCGGGGGGCGGTTCGATCCGCTCGCCGGCAAGGGACCGCGCACGCTCTCGGCCACGCTGACCCGCAGCGCCGCCGTGCTCGAGCGCGTGCAGACGCAGCGCTGGCGCGTGGAGGACACCGACGTCGCGCGGATCCTCGAGATCGCCGGATTCCACGAGGCCGCCGGCGGCAGTTCCTACACCACGCTCGAGGCCGGGGCGCTGGCGCGGCTCGACCTTTCGGCCCTCCTTCCCCTCGACCGCGCGGTGCTCGTGGGACGCGGCCCCCCCGCCACCGACTGGAGCCTCTCCGTCGGGGGCGCCCCCGCCGACGACGACGCGACGGCGCTGTGGCGGATCGTGATCCCGCTCCCCAAGTCCCCCGCGTCGCGTGCCGCCGACGTGCCCGCGGAGTCGTCCCCGGACGCCGCCCCTGCCCCCACCGGACCCGCCCCATGATCGAGACCATCGACCTGACGAAGAAATATGGCGAGTTCTCGGCGCTGGAGTCGCTGAACCTCAAGCTCGAGAAGGGGGATCTGTTCGGCTTCATCGGCCCCAACGGCGCCGGCAAGACGACCACGATCCGGATCCTCGCCACGCTCCTGGCGCCGACCTGGGGCGAGGCCTACGTCTGCGGGCACTCGATCTACACCCACCCGCGGGAGATCCGCCGGGCGATCGGCTACATGCCCGACATCTTCGGCGTGTACGACGACATGCGCGTCATCGAGTACCTCGAGTTCTTCGCCGCCGCCTACCGGATCGACGGCCCCCAGCGCCGCCGCGTGGCGGAGCGGTCGCTGGAGCTGGTCGACCTGACCGTGAAACGCGACGAGCTGGTCACCAGCCTGTCGCGCGGGATGACGCAGCGCCTGGGGCTGGCGCGCGTGCTGCTCCACGATCCGCAGGTGCTCCTGCTCGACGAGCCCGCCAGCGGGCTCGATCCCCGGGCCCGGATCGAGATGCGCGGGCTGCTCAAGCGCCTCCAGGGGCTGGGCAAGACGATCCTCGTCAGCAGCCACATCCTTCCGGAGCTCGCCGACATCTGCAACCGGGTGGGGATCATCGAATATGGGCGGCTCCTCGCCTGCCGCGACGTCCAGGGATTGCTCGCCGAGGTGCGTGGCCGGCCCGTGATCCGGATCCGCGTCTCGGGTCCCCCGGAACCGGCGGCCCGGCTCCTCGAGCGCAGCCCCGAGGCCGACAAGGTGGCCGTCCGCGACGGCGAGGTGCTCGTCACCCTGGCCGTCGGATGCGAGGAGCCCTCGGCCCTGGCGGCCCGTCTGGTGGCGGAGGGATTCCGCCTGGAGTCGATGCGGGAGTCGGAGGTCAACCTGGAGACGGCGTTCCTGGAGATCACACGCGGCTCGCTCGGCCGCCCCACCGACGACACCCCGCCGGCCCGAGCCCCCGCGCCGGGCCGCGGCGCGTGAGTCGTCGCCGGGCGGAGGGCTCCACCGGCGGCGGGGGTCGCGCCGGGCTCGGCGTGGGCCCTCGGGGGGGTGGGAGGCGGCGGCCTCTGATACACTTTCGCCACAGCGTCGCAGCGGCGGCCGCTCGAGCCCGCCCGGCGACACGGTCACCGGAGGACCCCGCCATGCCCGTTCCGCGCGCCGTCTCGGTGCTCGCCGTGCCCCGCACGCCGTCGTCCCGTCGCCCGTGCCGCGGGGCAGGGGGGGGATGGTCGACCCTCGCCGCCGCGTGCGTTCTGGTGGCCGCGGGCGCCGCCTCGCTCCGGGCCCAGCCCGCGGCCCCGCCGGCCCGGAAGGCGCCCCCGCCCTCCGCGGAAGCGCTCGCCCCGCCGGCCCGCGGGCTCGACACGCCCGAGGGGGAACTCGGCTACGCGCTGGGCCTGCAGATCGGCACGCGGATGGCGGACGACTTCCGTCGCCAGCGCACACCGGCCGATTTGAACGCGCTGGCGCAGGGCCTCGCCGACGCCCTGGCGGGCGCCGCGCCGCGGATCCCGGAGGCCCGCGTGAAGGCGGCGCTCGAGGCCTTCGACCGGCGCATGCAGCAGGAGCAGGAGGCCTTCCGCCGCGAGATGGCCGAGCGGGGCAAGGCGAACAAGGCCAAGGCGGCCGCGTTCCTGGCCGAGAACGGCCGCCGGGAAGGGGTGGTGACGCTGCCCAGCGGGCTGCAGTACCAGGTACTCGCCGAGGGGAAGGGGCCCAAGCCCGGGCCGACCGACGCCGTGGCCGCCCACTACCGTGGCACCCATCTCGACGGCACCGAATTCGACTCCAGCGACCCCGCGCAGCCCCCCCCGACGTTTCCGCTGCAGGCGGTGGTGCCGGGCTGGCAGGAGGCGCTGCCCCTGATGGCGACGGGATCGAAGTGGCGCCTGTGGGTTCCCCCCGATCTGGCCTACGGCGCGGAGGGCTCGCCCCCGGTGATCGAACCGCACGAGGCGCTCGTGTTCGAGATCGAGCTCAAGGGCATCGAGGCGGCGCGCCCCCGCGGGGCGCGTGTCGAACCATGACCCACGCGAGGTTCCTCACCGCCGCCGTCGCGCTGGCGGCCCTCGCCGGGGCGATCGGCGGCGTCGCCGCCCCTCCCGACGCCACCGCGGAGCGGATGACGCTGCTCCGCGAGCGCATGGTCCGCGAGGACATCGCCTCCGGGGGGGTGAGCGATCCCCGTGTCCTCGAGAGCCTGCGCACCACGCCACGGCACGAGTTCGTACCGCCGCCGCAGCGCCATCTGGCCTACGTCGACATGGCCCTTCCGATCGGCGAGAAGCAGACGATCTCGGGCCCGTTCGTGGTGGCGTACATGACGGAGCGCCTCGAGCCCGCCCCGGACGACCGCGTGCTCGAGATCGGCACCGGCAGCGGCTACCAGGCGGCGGTGCTGTCGCCGCTGGTGAAGACGGTGTACTCGATCGAGATCAACAAGCCCCTCGGCGAGAAGGCGGCGCGGACCCTCGCCCGCCTCGGCTACCGCAACGTCGAGACCAGGATCGGCGACGGCTTCGAGGGGTGGCCGGAGCACGCCCCCTTCGACAAGATCATCGTCACCTGCTCCCCCGAGGAGATCCCGCAGCCGCTCGTCGACCAGCTCGCCGAGGGGGGGCGGATGATCATCCCCGTGGGCGAGCGCTACGAGCAGGTGCTCGTGCTGCTCACGAAGCGCGACGGCGCGATGGTGCGCGAGGCGCTCGTGCCGAGCCTGTTCGTGCCGATGACCGGCGCCGCGGAGGACGCCCGGCGCGTGCTGCCCGACGGCACCCGACCGGCGCTGGGCAACGGCGGCTTCGAGGAGGTGCTCGACGCCGACGTGCCGACCGCCTGGTACTACGGCCGCCAGATGGCGCTGGCGGAGGGCGACGACGCGCCGGAGGGGCGGCGCTACCTGCGCTTCGAGAACACCGAGCGTGGCCGGCCGGCGCAGGTGTTCCAGGGATTCCCGGTCGACGGCCGGGCCGTCGCCAGGCTCGAGATCGCCCTCGTCGCGCGGGCCGAGGGGGTGCGCGAGGGCAACGCCGCCGGCGAGTCGCCGGCGGTGGTGGTGCAGTTCTTCGACGAGCGCCGGGCGCGGTCGTCGCGCGCCGCGGTGGCGCTGCCGAAGGGAACGTTCGGCTGGCAGAAGGAGGAGGGCGCGGTGACGGTGCCCCCCTGGGCCCGGGAGGCGATCGTGCTGGTCGGCATGCTCGGCGCCGTGGGGCGCTTCGACGTGGATGACGTGCGGATCACGGGCACGCCCCGCTGACGTCCGGCGCCGTCATGCCCCGCCCCCCCGCGGGCGCCCGGCCACGCCCCCGGAACGATGTCGCCGGAGCCTGTTTTTCGCTGCTTTCGCGGCGGGAAGGCCCCGCACGATCCCTCCGACCGTCAGGGTCGGCGCGTCGGAGCGTCGTCAAACTCGACCTCGCCCGCCTAGACTGCTTGCTTTGCCTGATCGTCAAACTATCTTTGCCACGAACGGTCGGCGGCGGCTCCTGCGATCGGTCCGGTTCCCACGGTCGCGCGTGCCGGCACGGGGCTGTCCCATCACCTCCCATCCTCCCTTTTCCCTTTTCCGGAGAGCGATCCTGATGTCGGTCAATCGTCGTTACTGCACGTTTGCAGGGGTTGTGACTTTCCTGGCGGTCGCGGCGACGGCTTGCGACGCGCAGGCCGGCTGGCACCACCGCTACCGCGCTTCGTATGGCTCGGCCGGCAGCTCCGGCGGGTCGTCGGGTGGTTCGTCGGGCGGTTCGTACGGCGGCAGTTCGGGCGCGAGCTCGGGCGGCTCCTACGGCGGCAGCTCGGGTGGCTCGTCGGGCGGGTCCTACGGCTCCTACGGGTCGTACGGATCGTCGTACGGCAGCCACGGCTCGCACGGCGGCCTCTTCGCGCACCACGCGCAGAAGAAGGCGATGCGTGCCTTCTACCGCCACGGTAGCTCGGGCGGCTCGTACGGCGGCAGCTCGGGTGGCTCGTCGGGCGGCAGCTCGGGCGGGTCGTACGGCGGCTCGTCGGGCGGCAGCTCGGGCGGGTCGTACGGCGGCTCGTCCGGCGGTGGTTCGTCGGGCGGCTCGTACGGCGGCGGCTCCTACGGCGGCTACTCGGCTCCGGCCGCCTCGGGCGGCATCGAGTACTCGACCGGCTATCCCGTCGACTCGGGCCGGATCATCGAGTCGCCGGTCTACGGCGGCGGTGAGGTGATCGCCGCCCCGGCCATCGACGCCGGCGCCGCGGTCGAGACGGTGCCCGCCGACGGCGCGCTGCTCGTCGTCGACCTCCCGACCGACGCGCAGGTGTTCGTCAACGGTGCCAAGACCTCCGCCACCGGCGCCCGGCGCCGCTACGTGTCGCGTGGCCTCGAGACCGGCAAGGATTACGAGTTCGTCGTGAAGATGGTCGTCGACCGCGACGGCACCCCCGCCGAGCAGACCCGCACGGTCACGCTCGCCGCCGGTGGCCGTTCGAGCATCACCTTCGACACGACCGTCGCCGCCCCGAAGACCAGCCTCACCCTCCACGTTCCCGCGGAGGCCAAGGTTTGGCTGGCCGGCAACGAGACCGCCTCGACGGGCGCCACCCGCCTGTTCGAGACCACGACCCTGAAGCAGGGCCAGTCGTGGAAGAACTACGAGATCAAGGTCGCGGTCGTCGTCGACGGCAAGGAGGAGGTGGTCTCCAAGACCATCGATCTCGTCGCCGGCGGCACCGTCGAACTGTCGCTCGATCCGGCCCGCCGGACCGCCGCGACCGAGACCCAGGTCTCGCTCCGCTGACGTCTCCGCCCCCCCGGCCCCCCGGCCGGTGGGACCGACCGAGAGCCACTCCCGCGCGGCCCGTGCCGCGCGGGAGTTTTTTTTTGCCCCGGGCGATCCCCCGCAAGTCGCCCGCGGCCGGCGGTCGATCCGACCCCTGGCCCCGGCCGCGGCGAGGATCGCGGGGGGAGGAAGAACCCCCATGCGCCCCCCGCCGCCCCCAGCGCGACCGCCCGCCGAGCCGCCCCTCCCGCGGTCCTGGAGCCCCGTGGGCCGCTGGGCCGCCAGCGCCGCGATCCTGGGGTGGTTCGCCCTGGTGGTCGCGCCCCCGTTGGCGGGCCCGGCGCCGTCGAGCGAACTGGCCGCCCGGCTCATCCAGCCGCTGCGCCCGCTGGTGGGGGCGCTGTACCTCGGGCACGGCTACCGGTTCTTCGCCCCCGACCCGGGCCCCGGCCACGCCATCCGCTGGTCGATGCGCATGCCCGACGGCTCCACGCGCGACGGCTTCCTCCCCGATCCGGCCGTCGACCGCCCGCGTCTGCTCTACCACCGTCGCTTCATGATCGCCGAGAAGATCTCCGGCATGGTGCCTGCCCCCGACGCGCCCCGGGAGCTGCGCGAAGCGGCGAAGCGCCAGTGGCAGCCGTTGGTGATGGGTGTCGCCGGGCAGTTGCTGCGCCGTCACGGCGGCAGCGAGGTGGCATTGACGATGGTGGAATTCGACCTGCCCACCCCGGAGGAATCGCTCGCCGGCACCGACGCCCCCGACCTCGAGACGCCGCTGGGCGTCTATGCACTCGCAGCCCCGGGGAGCGCCCGCCGATGAGCCGCAGCACGCGCGCCACCGCCGCGACGGGGGCGCAGGCCGCCGTCCCGGCGGCGGCGGGCCAGGCCGCCGTCCCAGCGGCGGCGGGGGGGCAGGGGAGGGGAGGGGGCTACGTCGCGGAGTGGATCTCCGCCTGGGACCGCTTTTGGTTCACCCCCGCCGATCCGCTTCCGCTGGCGATCGTGCGGATCTTCGCCGGGGCGCTCCTGGCCTGGTCGTGCGCGGTGTGGCTCCTGGATGCCGACGCCTTCTTCGGCCCGCACGGCTGGCTGCGCGACGGCGACGTGTGGCGCATGAACGACCAGCCCTGGCAGTGGAGCTGGTTCTTCGTCGCCTCGTCGCCGACGGCGGTGCGCGTCCTGCTCCTGGTGACGCTGCTTGCCGGCGCGTGCCTCGCCCTCGGTCTGGCCACGCCCCTGGCCGCGGTCGTCTCGCTGGCCGGGTTCCTCGCCGCGGCCAACCGCACGCCGCTGACGGTGTTCGGTTTCGACGACGCCCTGGGCATGCTCCTGATCCCGCTGGCGGTGGGCCCGAGCGGGGCGGTGCTCTCGCTCGACCGGAGGCTGGGGCTCACCACCGCCCCCGAGGGCCCCAGCGTGGCCGCCAACGTCGCCCTGCGCCTCGTGCAGGTCCACCTCTGCGTGGTGTACTTCTTTTCCGGCATCGCCAAACTGCTGGGGGCGAGTTGGTGGGAGGGAACGGCCCTCTGGGGGGCGGCCGCCAACAGCCGCTACCGGACCCTCGACCTCACCTGGCTCGCCCGCCACCCCCTGCTGGTCAACGCCCTCACGCTGGGTACGCTCTTTTGGGAGGTTTCCTATCCGGCGCTCGTCTGGCCGCGGCTCACGCGCCGCCTGGCGATCGCCATGGGAATCCTCGTCCACGGCGGCATCGGCGTCGCCATGGGCATGAAGGAGTTCGGTCTGGCCATGATCGCCGCCAACCTGGCGTTCGTGCCGGCGGCCTCCTGGCAGGCGCTCCTCCGCCGGCTCCGTGCCGGGGGCGACGCGCGCTGATCCGCTCCCTCCATCCCGCATCCACCCACCCCGGGCACGGCCCGGATCACCCCTCCATGATCGACACCATCGCCGTCGTCGGCGCCACCGGCGCCGTGGGCCGCATCATCGTCGAGTCGCTCCTCGAGCGGCAGTTCCCCGCCCGCCGCATCAAGCTGCTGGCCTCGCCGCGCTCGGCGGGCAGGCCCTTCACGGTCGCCGGGGCGGACCTCGAGGTCGAGGTGCTGCGCCCGGAGGCCTTCGACGGCGTGCAGATCGCCATCGGCAGCACCCCCGACGAGGTGGCGGCGGAGTTCGTGCCCTGGGCGGTCGAGCGCGGCACGGTGGTCGTCGACGAGAGCGGGCACTTCCGGATGCGCCCCGACGTGCCGCTGGTGATCCCGGAGGTGAATCCCGGCGCCATCGACGCGCACCGCGGGCTGATCTCGAGCCCCAACTGCTCGACGACGCAGATGGTGATGGTGATGAAGCCTCTCCACGACGCGGCGCGGGTGAAGCGGGTCGTGGTGAGCACCTACCAGGCCGTCAGCGGCGCCGGCCTGGCGGCCACGGGCGAGTTGCGCGAGGCGACCACGGCCTGGCTCGAGGGCAGGGGGGAGGCGAAGGCCGTCTTCGCCCATCCGATCGCCGCCAATCTCATCCCCCAGATCGGCTCGCCGCGGCCCGGCGGGTCGACGAGCGAGGAGATGAAGATGGTGCTCGAGACCCGGAAGATCCTCGGCGACGATTCGATCGGCGTGTGCGCCACCTGCGTCCGCGTACCGGTGGCCAACTGCCACAGCGAGTCGATCCTCATCGAGACCGAGCGCAAGCTCACCGCCGCCGAGGCCCGGCGCCTCCTCGCCGCCGCCCCCGGCATCGCGGTGGTGGACGACCTCGAGCAGAAGTCCTACCCGCTGCCGCGCGACTGCAGCGGCCGCGACGAGGTGTTCGTGGGGCGGATCCGCGAGGACGACTCCTGCCCCGCGGGCATCGCGCTGTGGTGCGTCTCCGACAACCTGCGCAAGGGGGCGGCCACCAACGCCGTCCAGATCGCCGAGTTGCTCGCGGCACGGATGGCGGGGGGCGGGGGGACGACGGTGCGGGCATGACCCGCGCTTTCCGCCTCACGCTGGCCTACGAGGGGACGCGCTACTCCGGCTGGCAGGCCCAGCCGGGCAGGGCGACGGTGCAGGGGGCCCTCGCCGCGGCGATCGCCTCGGTGAGCGGCGAGGCGGTGGTGCCGCGCGGCTCGAGCCGCACCGACGCGGGCGTCCACGCCCTCGGCCAGGTGGCGGCGTTCGAGAGCGCCGCCCCCCACGACGCCGCGACCTGGGTCAGGGCCCTCAACGCCCGGCTCCCCCCGGACATCACCGTGGTCGACGGCGCCGAGGTGCCGCCCGGCTTCGATCCGGTCGGGGGGGCGGTGTCCAAGGTGTACCGCTACCGGATCCACGACGCTCCCTTCCGCCCGGTGCTCACCCGCCACGTGGTGTGGCGCTGGAAGAGCCGCCTCGACGCCGCGGCGATGCAGGCGGCCGCCGCGGCGCTCGTCGGCGAGCACGATTTCACCAGTTTCGAGACCGCCCCCTCCACGCGTCTGTCGAGCGTGCGCACAATCCACCGGCTCGAACTGTCGCGCCGCGGCGGGGGCGACGACCTCGACGGCGCCGAACTGTGGGTCGAGGTCGAGGGGAATGGATTCCTCCACAACATGGTGCGGATAATCGTCGGATCGCTCGTGATGGTCGGCTGCGGCCGCCGGTCGCCGGGGTGGATGGCGGAGGTGCTCGCCGCCCGGCACCGGCCCGCCGCCGGACCGACCGCACCGCCGCAGGGCCTCGTCCTCCTCGCCATCGCCATCGATCCCGAGCGGGCGCTCGAGCGCTCCCGCACCGCAGCGCCGCCAACCGCCCCTCCCGCACCCTGACGCACCGCCACCCCGCCATGGCCAGACTCCCCGATCGCATCGGCCCGCTCGCGCTGCAGAAGCAGCTCGGCGTCGGCCGGCAGTGCCAGGTGTGGAGCGCGTTCGACTCGAGCGAGGGGCGCCAGGTGGCGGTCAAGGTGCTGCTCCCGGAGCACGCCGCGGACCGCGCCCAGCGCCGCCAACTCGAGCACGAACTCCTCGTCGGCAAGGGGCTCGACCACCCGCACCTCATCCGGGTCCACCGGCTGTCGGAATACCAGCGCATGCCCTGCCTGGTGATGGACCTGTTCGCGCATCCGAACCTCCGCGCCGGCATCGCGTCGGCGGCCGAACGTGAGAAGACGATGCCCAAGGCGGTGAAGATCCTCACCGGGATCGCCGAGGCGCTCGGCCATCTCCACGCGCGCGGCTGGGTGCACCGCGACGTCAAGCCGGCCAACATCCTCGCCGCGCCCGACGGGGACGTGCGGCTCCTCGACTACGCCATCGCCGCCAAGCCGCCGGGGGCGCTGCAGCGCCTCTTCTGGTCGCGCAAGAAAGCCCAGGGCACCCCCAGCTACATGGCCCCCGAGCAGATCCGCGGCCAGCCCTTCGACGGCCGCTGCGACGTCTATTCCCTCGGCTGCCTGGCCTACGAGATGCTCACCGGCTCCCCGCCCTACACCGGCGTCGACCAGAACGACCTCCTCGGCAAGCACATCTACGCCAATCCGCCGGTGGTGGAGGCCTCCAACCGCAACGTCAGCGCCGCGGCCTCGAAGCTCATCCGGCAGATGCTCTCCAAGCAGCCTGCCGACCGGCCGGCGACGATGCAGGACGTGATCCGGCAGCTGAAGCAAATCCGCTTCTTCGAGCGCGATCCGGGCGGCGGGTGACGCCCGCGACCGGGCGGCGACGGGCCCGGGAACGGGCCCGGGGCTCGAATTGACGCCACGGTCGGCCGGATGGGACACTCCGCGGGTCCGCCCGCCTTCCCGCCCGGAGCGTCCGATGACACGCGGTCTGCACCGCCTTCCGCTCGAGAAGCCGATCTACGAGATCGAGGACCGCATCGCCGAGCTGGAATCGGCGCCGCTCGGGGCCCGGCAACAGGAGGACCTGCGCCGGCTGCGGCGCGAGCTGGTGGAGGTGCAGAAGCGCGTCTTCGGCACCCTCGACCCCTGGCAGACGGTGGAGGTGGCCCGCCACCCCGACCGTCCCAAGACCAGCGACTATCTCGGCCTGGTGTTCGACGAGTTCGTGGAACTCCACGGCGACCGGGCCTACGGCGACGACCGCGCCATGCTCACCGGCTTCGCCAAGCTGGACCGGCACAAGGTGCTCGTCGTCGGCCACCAGAAGGGGAAGACGCTCCAGGAGCGACAGGCGTGCCATTTCGGCTGCGCCCACCCCGAGGGCTACCGCAAGGCGATGGGCAAGATGCGGTTGGCGGCGAAATACGGCCTCCCGGTGATCTGCCTGATCGACACCCCCGGGGCCTATCCGGGGGTGGGGGCGGAGGAACGGGGCCAGGCCCAGGTGATCGCGGAAAGCATGTTCCTCATGGCGACGCTGCCGGTGCCGGTGGTCTGCGTGGTCATCGGCGAGGGGGGCTCGGGGGGGGCGCTGGGGATCGGGGTGGGCGACCGGGTGGCGGTCCTCGAGCATGCCTACTACAGCGTCATCAGCCCGGAGGGCTGTGCCGGGATCCTGTGGAAGGGAGCCGAGCACAAGGCCGACGCCGCGCGGGCGCTGCGGATGCGGTCGCACGACCTGAAGTCGTTCGGGGTCATCGACGCGGTGATCGAGGAGCCGCCGGGGGGCGCGCACCGCGATCCCAGACAGATGGCCAGCCGGTTGAAGAACTACCTCGTGCGCACGCTCAAGGAACTCCTCACGCAGCCGACCGCCGCGTTGGTGGAGTCGCGCTACGGGAAGTTCCGGGCGATGGGGACGTTCGTGGAAGCGGGCGTTTCGGCCTGATTCCGCCCCTCTCCCC
Organism: uncultured Planctomycetaceae bacterium; assembly: GCA_903885855.1. Classification (GTDB taxonomy): domain Bacteria; phylum Planctomycetota; class Planctomycetia; order Pirellulales; family UBA1268; genus QWOP01. The sequence goes on along the minus strand of CAISKG010000538.1, from coordinate 9,184 downwards.
GACGTCCGATAATGTCTCTTATGTCCGATCCAGGGCTCGTTTTTCCCGGGGAAAACCCCTTCCCTGCCCGGCGGCCCCGCGCGTCCGAGTACCGCGTCTGCTAGCGCCGCGGCAGCGGCGACTGGGCCCCGATCGGGAAGGCCGCCGGCGGCTGCGGGAGCATCGCCGGAGGGGCGGGTTCCGAGGTGAAGCGGCTGGCGGCGGGACGCTGCGGCGGCGCGGCGGCCGCCCCCTCGAAGGCCACCGGCTGCCCGGCGGGGGCCTCCGGCTGGGGCGCGAACCAGGACGATCCGGGGGGCAGCGGGCCCCCCGCCTGTTGCACCCCCCCTGCTCCGGTGCCCCCCCCTGCTCCGGCGAACGCCCCGGCCCCCCCGGGGCCGGCGGCGGCATCCCCCGCCGACCAGGCTGCCATCGATCCCATGCCTTTGAACAGCGACTCCAGCGACAGCCCCGGCGCGCCTCCTCCGCCTCCCAGCGGCCCCGCGGCGGGATCGAGTCTCCCGCCGGCCGCGGCGAACTGCCGCTCGAATTGGTTCACGAACGGCGCCACCGTCTCGTGCAGCTCCGCCGGCAGCAGGGCGTCGGCACGGACGATGATCTGGCCGATGATCTGGCCGCTGCGGCTGCTCACGATCTGGGCCCGGTAGGCGGGGGCGAGCATCACGGCGAAGAAGGTGACGACGATGCACAGGAGGGCCCCCTTGGCCGCTCCCATGAGGAGGCCGAGCTGGTGGTCGAACGCCGAGAGATGGATGGCGTTGATGAAGCCCGACACCAGGCGGAACACCACCCACACCGCCAGCGAGGTGCCCGCGTAGAGCGCGAGCATCGCCAGGACGCGGTTCCAGGGGGCCTGTTGCCCGAACCAGGGAGCCACGGGGGTCGCGAAGCGGATGGCGACGAACGCGCTGACGGCGATGCCGGCGATCCAGGCGATCTGCCAGACGATCCCCTTGAAGTACCCCAGCAGCGCGGCGACCGCCAGGATCCCGATCATCACCAGGTCGTATCCTTCGACGGCCAAGGGCAGGCTCCTGGATCGCGGTGGGCACTCCGGGCGACCTGGCGATCGCCCCTCGGGAGGGGCGGGAGTGTAGGGGGCACTCGACGGGGCCCGAAGGTCAACTTCCCGCCCGCCGGCCCCGGCCGTCTGGCCGACCGTCTGGCCGACCCGGCCGGGCGTCTCGGAGGGCGTCGGGCCGGGCGCTGCGGCGAGGCGCCGCGAGACCAGTCCGCCGTTGGCCGCTGGGGCAGGGCGGAGCAGGGGGCAGGTGGCTGCCCTGCCCGACGCGAGGCCCTGCCAAGAGGATGCGTGTGGGCAGGAAGACGCCCGTCACGCTCGGGCGACTGCGACGCCTGGGAGTTTTAGGAAGACATTGCCCGGCGCGCCACGACGGCCACCCCCCGACGCGCGCCCGCACCCCTTCTCCATCCTTCGCAACCGTCGCAGGTCTCCGAAGCCCCGGCATCACGCCGCTCCCTCCCACCCCGCCGACCAGACCGGGCGTGCGCCCTGGGGGACTCCCTCCGTCAACGCCGATTGTGCCGCTCCCGCAGCGCCGGACCGGCGCGAAACCGGCGTGTGGCGCGGCGTTCGCGGGACGGCCGACATGAGACATGAGTCGATGCCCCCCGGAGGCAGGAAGCCCGAGGGGGAGCGATTCCGCGCGGCCCCCCGGGGCGCGGCGGATCGCCGGTGGTGACTGGCCAGGGAGGGGTTCGGTGCCCGGAGCCCGGATGCACGGATTGGTGTCGACGCTCACCGGGGCGGCCTATGCCGCCACCGCGTGGAACGTCGGCGGCATGCCGGTCCCCACCTGCCTCCTGGCCGGCGGCCTGTGCGCCGCGGCCGGGTTGCTGCCCGACCTCGACAATCACGACGGCGAGACCCTCGGCGAGAGCGTCGGCCTCGCCGCCGCGATTCTCCCCCTCCTCATGATCCACCGCTTCGAGCAGTGGGGGATGCCGCTGGAATTCATCGTGCTGGCCGGCGCCGCGATCTACCTCGCGGTGCGGTACGGCCTGGCCTGGCTGCTCGAGAAGTACTCCGTGCACCGGGGGATGTTCCACAGCTTCCCCGCGGCGCTCGTCGCCGGGCAGGTGACGTTCCTCGCCTTCGGGGCCGAGGATCCGCTCCACCGCTACGTGATCGCCAGCGCCGTCGTCATCGGCTACCTCTCCCACCTCGTCCTCGACGAGCTGTGGAGCGTCACCCAGGGGCAGTTCGGGCCCAAGCACAAGACCGGCTTCGGCACGGCCTTCAAGTGCTGGGGCAAGGAGGCCTGGTCGAGCCTGCTGACGTACGTGCTGGTGGTGGCGCTCGGGGCCCTCGCGGCCGGCGACGCGCATTGGAGCGAGCGCACGCTGCCGCAGCGGCGCTACGCCAGGCAGCAGATGGAGCAGGCGGCCCGCATGGCCCAGCCCGCGCCGCCGCAGGCCCCCTACTACCGCTGAGGCGGAGGCCGCAGCGAGCCTTCATGGGAGCCGGCGCTCGCGGGCCGGGGCGCGGCACCGGCGAGCGCTGGCGTACGCCGCGCCGCCCGACGGCGGCCCGTCAGGCGGCCGCCCGCAGCCGCTCGCGCGACAGCCACCAGCCGCCGTGCTCGGGCGGGGCGGTCTCGGCGTCGGCGGCCGCGGCGTGGGGGGCACCGTGGCGGAGCGTGAACCCCGCCCGGGCGAAATTGCGCAGCACCTGCCGCGTCTCCAGCCCGCGGTCGTCGATGAAGAAGGGGTGGAGTTCGAGGAACACCCGCTCCAGCCGGTCGAAGCGGCTCCAGTCGGCCCGCGACAGCTCGTACTCCGCCCCCTCGATGTCGATCTTGATGAAGGTGGGCCGCTCGTCCACGAAGCCGAGGATGTCGACCACCTGGGCCTGGATCGTCCTGCCGGGCCGAGGGGCGCCGTCGAGCGTCCGCGCCGAGTCGAGGGCGAGGTTCAATTCGAAGGTGCTGTCGCCGACGCCGACGGAGTAGGCCAGGACGTTGTCCAGATGATTCAGACGGGCGTTGTAGTGGGTGGCCAGCGCGTTCCAGGGATAGGGGTCGAAGGCCAGCACGCGTCCGTGGGGGCCGACGGCGAGGCCGAGATAGGCGGTGATGACGCCGCAGTTCGACCCCAGGTCGAAGGCCACGTCGCCCGGCCGCACGAACGCGTGGTCGTGGTAGTACTGCAGCGACCAGTCGAACCCGCCGCTGCCGAACCAGGCCTCCGACTCCTTGTGGTAGATGATGATCTCGTACTGCTCTCCCCCCACCGACTGCTCGACGATGTAGGGGCGGATCCGCTCGTAGGATCCCGTCATCGGCGCCTCGCGCTCGATGCGGTCGAGATCGCGCTGGAAACGGTCCAGGAACCGCTGCTTCGCCGACTTGAGCTTCTGCACGGGAGGGGCCTCGGGGATTGGGCTGGAAAGAGACGGAGACGGAGACGAATCAGGCCGCGCAGCGCGTCGCCGGGGCGGCCGCGGCGGCGGGCTCCTTGCGATAGATGGCCCAGGACGACTCCCGGCGGACCATGGCATAGGTCCGCTCGATGAAGGCCACGGTCTCGGCCTGCGTCTGCCAGTCGATGTCGTCCATCACGAGGTGGCCGCCCGGGGCGATCTTCGGCCCCCACTGCTCCACGTAGCGCATGCTCACCTCGGCGGAATGGTTGCCGTCGACGTGGAGCAGGCCGATCGAGCCGTCGGCGAACATCGGCAGGGCCGCGGTGTCGGTCATGCGGTGGACGCGGAGCGTGTCCTCGACGCCGAAGCGCCGGACACCGTCGAGGAAACCGCGGTAGATCCCTTCGAGGTCGAGCTTCCCCCACCACTCGCGGTTCTCGTCGCCGACGTCCCCCTCGAGCGCCGCGGCGTGCGACCAGGGATCGACGCCGTGGACGGTGGCCCCGTAGGTGCGGGCGGCCAGCGCCATGGGCACGGCCGAGCGCCCACCGTAGACGCCGATCTCGACGATGCACGCGGGCCGCGCCTCGAGCACCAGCCGCGTGAGCGCCTCGGCCTTCTCCAGCGGGCACCAGCCCTGCAGTTGCTGCGTCTGGCGGACCGCCTCCGCGAGGTCCGCGGTGGCCGCCCCCGTGGGGCGCGGCGCGGCCTCCGTCACCACGGCGGATCGCGCGGCGCCGCCGAGCCCGCAGGCCTCGCGGTAGAGCTCGAGGGTCTGCCCCGCGACGCGATCCCAGGAGTGGTCCCGGCAGTAGGCCCCGGCCTCGGCCACGAGCGCCTCGGCGAGGCGCTCGTCGTCGCGGAGGCGCTCCACCGCCCAGGCCATCTCCTGGGGGCGGCCCGGCGCCGTCATCAGCATGCAGGGCGCGGAACGCTGGATCGACTGGAAGGCGTCGATCTTCGAGGCCACCACCGGGCGCCCCGAACTCAGCGCCCAGGTGATCGCACCGGAGGCGGAGAGCCCCGCCTCCTCGCGGTAGGGCGCCAGGCAGACGTCGGTGGCCGCGTAGTAGCGATCGGCCTCGGCCGGATCGAGCCAGCCGGTGATCGTGACGCGGTCCTCGAGCCCCAGCCGCTCCACCTGCCGCAGCACCGACTCGAAGAAGCCGTCGCGGGCGTCGGGGTGCGGGCCGCCGCAGATCGCCAGCCGGTACGACGGCGGCAGGTGCGTGAGCGCCTTGAGGGCCATGTCGTGCCCTTTGTAGCGGCCGATGAAGCCGAAGATCGTGAGCAGCGTCGTCCCCTCGGGAATGCCGAGGGACCGCTTGGCCTCCCCTCGATCGAGCGTGGAGGCCCGCTGCGGCAGGCAGCCGTGCGGCATGAGGCGCACCGCCGTCTCCGGCATCCCCGATGTCACCAGCGCGTGGCGGGTATGGCTGGCGTGCACCAGCGCCAGCGCCCGGCCGCGGGCGCGGGCGTGCGGCACGGCCACCCGGCGGCGCCAGGTGCGGGCCCGCGAGAATCCCTTGATCCGCTCCAGCCACCGCCCGATCCCGCGGCGCGGACGCCCGCCGAGCGGGGCCGTGTGGAACGTCGTCAGCACCGGCTTGCCGGCCGCCAGCAGGTCGCCGAGGATCCGCCCGTAGTTGCGCGCCGAGGCCCGCGCCCCCTTCGACAGGCCGAAGAGGCCGTGCTCATGCTGGATGTGCACGACGTCGCAGTCGCGGGCCCGCTCGACGATCCGGCCGCGGAGCCGCGCGACGTCGGCCGGGAGATAGTGCTCCCAGGCGTGTGGTTCGAGGGGGAGCACCTCCCCCGCGATCCCCATCCGCTCGAGCGCCGCCACGAGATTGCCGGCGTAGGTGGCGATCCCGCACGGCACGCCCCACGTGGAGATGTGGAGCACGCGGGACGGTTCGACGCGACTGGGCATCAGGGGCTGCTCCTGGACGACTTCGCAGACCGGGGAAGCCCCGGCCTTTGAGCCATCGGCAGATTCTGGGAAGCCTCTTGAACCTGGGGCGGCGGGGCTGTCTGGCCGGGCGCGCGGCCGCGGGGTCTGCGGCGACCGTGTCGGACGGCTCCACGGCGGCATCGCGCCGGCCCCCTGCGCGGGCGCCCCGATCGGCAGTGCCCAGCCAGACGGCGATCTCTGCCCCCCTTCCCGATCTTTCCGCTCTTGCCCGACGACGGCCACCGAACCATCATGTCGAGGCTGGTTTCCGAAGCTCTGGCTGCCGCTCCATGCCCCCCCTGCCGGTCGCCGTCGCGTCGTCGTCCGCGGGCTGGGGGATGCTGGCGGCGGAGTTGGCGCTCGTGTTCCTCGCCGCCTGGGCCGGGGGAACGTCGGTGGCGCTGCTGCGGCTCGGCCACCGGAGGATGCAGGTGCTCCTCTCCTTCACCGGCGGCATCCTCCTCGGCGTCGCCTTCCTCCACCTCATGCCCCACGCCATCGCGGCCCGTGGGGGGGCGGTCGACGAGGTGGTGCCCTGGATGCTCGCCGGGTTCTTCCTGATGTTCCTCCTGGAGCGGGCCTTCCGCGGCCATGCCCACCATGCGGTCGACCCCGACCATGGTCCGGCGCACGGCTGCGATCACTCCGGCGGCCACCACCACGCCCCCCCCCACCCCGACACCCCCGCCTCCGCGAGCTGGGGGTGGTGCGGGGCGCTGGCGGGACTGGCGGTCCACAGCCTCGCCGACGGCGCGGCGCTGGCGGCCTCGGCGGAGTCGGGCACCGGCTCCGCTGGGATCTTCGCCGGCGTCACCACCTTCCTCGCGATCCTCCTCCACAAGCCGATCGACGCCGCGCTGATCGCGGCCCTGATGCTCGGCGCCGGCACCTCCCCGTCGTTGCGGCGCTGGGTGAACCTCGCCCATGCGGCGCTGGTGCCCCTCGGTGCGGCGGCGTTCGTGCTCCTGGCGGGCGTCGCGGGCGACGCCCGCAGCGACCTGCTGGGCACGGCCCTGGCGGTGTCCGCGGGGGCGTTCGTCTGCATCGCGGCCGCCGACCTCCTCCCCGAGGTCGAGTTTCACAGCCACGATCGCGTGCTGTTGTCGGCGACGCTGGCGCTGGGGATCACGCTGGCCGCGGGGATTTCCCGCCTGGAGCGGCAGTTCCGCTCCGCCGCCCGGGCCGCGGCGGGGAGCGTCACGACGGAGGAGGCGCCCACTCCTCCACCTCGAGCCCCCGCGCCCGACGGATCTCCCGCACCTCCCCCAGCACCTCCTCGATGAGCTGCTGCTGCAGCCGGATCCGCGGCAGCTGCGACTGGAAGCACCAGGCGATGAGGGTCGCCAGGCCGATCGCCCCGACGAGGTGCGGCGTCACCCAAGCCTCCGTTCCGGCACGGCCCGTGGAGGGATCGGCCGCGCCCCCGAGCGCCGTGATCCCCACCACGGCGAGCATCCCGATCACCGACCAGGGAAAGGCCCGGCGCTTGATCGCCTTGGCGCGATCGGTGAACGCCGGAGAGAGGCCGTAGGTCTCCACCACCTCCCGGCACCAGCGGCCCGTGCCGATGAAGTAGGTGACGGCGATGCTGTTGACGAGCACGACGACCAGCGCCGTGAAGATCCCCGACAGACGATGGACGCTGCCCCAGCGGAGCACCGCCGGATCCGTCTGCCCGTGCAGATCCCCGATCCAGATCCCCAACAGCGCGGTCGCCGCGAGCAGCGCCACGGCGAACATCGCGGCATGGGCGTAGACTCGTTCCATCGGCCGGTGGCTCCGGAGGGGGGTGATCGATCGCGGCGGAGGCGGTGACGGCCTGCCGGAGGAGACTATAGGCTGCCCCATGATGCGTCGGCAGTCCCGCGGCCTCCGAGCGGGCGCCGGCTCCCTCCCGCACGCCGAGCCCCGGCCCCGTTCCCGCGCCCCCCGGCCCATGCCTCCCCTCCCCTCCCCTGCCGTGCCCCCCGCCGAGGATTCCCTGCCGCTGGTCTTCCTCACCGCGGGGGATCCGGCCGGCATCGGTCCGGAGGTCCTCGTCGCCGCGTGGCGCCTGCCCGGGGCCCACCGCCGCGCGCGGCTGCGGGCGTGCGTCGCGCCCGACACGCTTCGGCAGGCCGCCGGCGTGGCGGCCGACGGGCTCGTCGTCGTGGCGGCCGACGATCCGCGTCCCTCCTCGCCGGAGCGGATCCTCGTCGTCGATCCCGGCGACCGCGACGCGGTGCCACGCGGCGTCGCCACGGCGGCCGGCGGACGGGCGGCGGTGGCGGCGCTCGAGACCGCCTACGGCGCGGTGCGCCGCGCGGAGGACGCCGGGCGGCGGGCGGCGCTGGTCACCGGACCGCTCCACAAAGGCGCGCTGCACGCCGCAGGCCACGACGTCCCGGGGCACACCGAGTGGCTCGCGCGCGCCTGCGGCATGGCCGACGACGCCGCCTCGATGATGCTCTGGCTCCCGGCGGACGCCGCCACGGGGCGCGGCGCCCTCGGCGTGGTCCACGTCACGCTCCACGAGTCACTCCGCCAGGCCGTGGCCGGCATCTCCGCGGAGCGCATCGTCGCCGCGGGCGAGCGCCTGGCGGCGCTCCTCGCGGCGCTCCTGGGACGCGCGCCGCGTCTGGCCGTCGCGGCCCTCAATCCGCATGCCGGCGAGGACGGGCTCTTCGGCGACGACGAGGCCCGCGTGATCGCCCCGGCGGTCGCGCGGCTCCGGGCCGCGGGCATCGACGCCGCCGGACCGCTGCCGGCCGACACGCTCTTCCTCCGCGCCGCCGCCGGGGCCTTCGACGGCGTCGTGGCCCAGTACCACGATCAGGGACACATCCCGGTCAAGCTGCTGGGGATGCACCGCGCGGTGAACATCACCCTGGGACTGCCGCTGGTGCGCACGAGCGTGGCCCACGGCACCGCCTTCGACATCGTGGGCACGGGGCGCGCCGATCCGGCGAGTTTCCTGGCGGCGATCGACGCCGCCGTCCGGCTCGCCGACGCCGGATGGCGTGGCGGCCGGGAGGCTCACGGCCGCAGCGGAAAGAGGCTCGGGACGTAGGTCTCGGTGATGTCGGTGAGCCCCTCGGTCGCCGGCCGGTAGAAGAAGCCCGAGACGTCGACCGGATCGCCGATGCGCACGTCGTAGAACTCCAGCCGCCCGACCACCTCCGGCGGTGCGGCCGCGACGGGCCGCTTCCCCGGCACCGCCAGCCACTCCACACGGGTGGGGAAGAGTTCGCGTTTGCTGATCGAGATCCGCACCGCGAACGGCATCCCCTCGGGGAGCTCGTGGGGGGCAATGCCGGCCGGGCTGTTGATCACGTCGGCCTTGTCCTTCAGGATCCAGGCCAGCGTCGTCCGATCCCAGGCCCCCTCCACCACCCACACCGGGACGTCGTCGATGACGCCCGGGACGATCGAACCGAAACGGAAGTAGTGGCGCAGGAGGCAGAGGTGGCGCTGGACGCCGCCGAGATGCGCCGACTGCTCCTTGCGGTGCGTGACTCCGAGGGCGTCGAGGCGTTCGCCGACGCGCCGCACGTCGATCCGTTCGACCGTGGGTGGATAGGGCTCGATGCGGCGGAAGTTCCAGGCGGACACGCCGTCGCAGACCTCGAGCACCTCGCACTCCTGCTGGCCGGTGGTGAGGCGGTACTCGTAGCGGTAGCGCTGGTCCTCGCCCACGCCCGACTGGATGTAGCGACCGCTTCCCTTGGCGACGTGATCCCCGAATCGGACCAGATGGCGCACGCGCGCGGTGATCGACGCGGCGCGTGCCAGTCCGGCGAACGAGGCCGCCACCACCCGCTCGGCGCGCGCGGCCCGGTCCTCCGCGGACTCCGGCGCCTCCGTCG